>NZ_JACVTY010000018.1:0-115952 GCF_016624805.1 Pseudomonas sp. S44 | reverse complement strand
GGCTGGGGCTGGGGCTGGGGATCGTGGCTCAGGTTCGCGCGCAGGCAACGGTTCGCCCGTTGGCTCGACGGCCTGGCTCTGTGACGTTGCGCGCGAGGGTGCCGGTTCGTGCTCCGGCTCCGGCGCTTCGGCCTGAGCACCCTCTTCGCGACCGCCAAACAAGCGTTGCAGGAAGCCTGGCCGGGCCTCCTCGGTCGCCTTGCGCAGCGACGACAGCGCGCGCCCCTGCAGACCGCTGAGCTCGCCAAGCAGCGGCGGCAACTCACGCGACTGGCTGACACCGCCGTCGAGCTTCTTGGCCAACTTCTTGAGCGGACGGGAAACGTCGCCGGGCAGCTCAAGCCCCTGCAACTGGGAAACCAGCGAGGTCAGCGCATCGCTGACCTGGTTCATCCGCGTTTCGCGACGCTGCTCCGACTCGAGCACGGCCTTTTCAAGCCGTGGGATAAGCCCGGCGAGCCCCGCGTCCATGCTGTCACTGCGGATGACCTCGCGCATCTCCTTCATGCACTGGTCGACGACCTTGTCGCTACCCTCGGCGGCCAGCGTGCTGCGGACCAGGCCACGGCGCAGCAGGTCGAGGCGAGCTTCCCATCGACGCTCGAGCTTCTCCTGCCGTTCGATGCTTTTCAGATACTTTTCTTTCCAGCGCTCGGCTTCGTCGGTCATGCCTGGATCCGCAACGGTAATAGCATCAGAGGGTATGTGAATACTGGATTTCGGCGCGAAGCGCGAACTCTTGAGTGTGTCAGCGCACGACCGGCAGGGTATCCACAGTCAAGGCATCCGGCAATCGGATCTCGACCGCGACAGGCAGGTGGTCTGAAATCGGCTGCGACAGCACCTCGACCCGCTCAAGCGTCAGGCTCGGGCTGAGCAGGATGTGATCCAGGCAGCGTTGCGGGCGCCAGCTGGGGAAGGTCGCCTCGACCTGTGGGGCGATCAGTCCGAGGTCGCGCAGGGGCGAGCGCTCGAGCAGGTCGTTGGCGTGGGTGTTCATGTCGCCCATGAGGATCTGATGGCGATAGCCGCCGATCAGCTCACGGATATACCCCAGTTGCAGGGCGCGGGTCTTGGCGCCGAGCGCCAGGTGCATCATCACCACGATCAGCGCGTCCTCGCCCTCGCCGAAACGCACCAGGATCGCCCCACGACCGGCCGGACCGGGCAGGGGGTGGTCTTCAAGGTGCTGGGGCTTGAGCCGGCTGAGCACGCCGTTGCTGTGCTGGGCGAAACGCCCGAGATTGCGGTTGAGCTGCTGATACCAGTAGGGGAAGGCACCGAGCTGGGCCAGGTGCTCGACCTGGTTGACGTAGCCCGAACGCAGGCTGCCGCCGTCGGCTTCCTGCAGGGCAACCAGGTCGAAATCAGCGAGCAGGTCGCCGATCTTCTGCAGGTTGCCGGCCCGCCCGGTATGGGGCAGCAGGTGCTGCCAGCTGCGGGTCAGGTAGTGGCGGTAGCGCTCGGTGCTGATACCGACCTGGATATTGAAGCTGAGCAGCCGCAGGCGACCATCCTCTGGCAGGCCTGGGGCCTGCAGATGATGTTCGTTGACCCGCGGCTGGTGCAGGCCAACACTTCGCGTGGTACGCAAGCGGGCCATGGCTGCGCCGCTTACTTAGCGGCACGCTCCTTGGCGATCAGTTGGTCGGCAACGTTCAGGACGCCTTCCGGCCCGCCAGCGGTACCCAGGTCGAAGCGGTACTTGCCGTTGACCACCATGCTCGGCACGCCAGTGATTTCGTACTTCTTCGCCAGTTCCTTGGCCTGGTTGACCTGGCCCTTGATGGCGAACGAGTTGAAGGTGGCGAGGAACTTGTCCTTATCCACGCCCTGGGTGGCGAGGAATTCAGCCATGTCGTTCGGGTCGGTCAGACGCTTGCGCTGGTTCTGGATGGCGTCGAAGACCGCGGCGTGAACCTTGTGCTCGACGCCCATGGCTTCGAGGGTGAGGAACATCTGGCCGTGGGCATCCCAAGGGCCGCCGAACATGGCCGGGACGCGCTTGAAGTTGACGTCGGCCGGCAGCTTGTCGATCCAGGGATTGATGGTGGGTTCGAAGTGGTAGCAGTGCGGGCAGCCGTACCAGAACAGCTCGACGACTTCGATCTTGCCTGGCTGCGAGACCGGGACCGGGTTGCTCAGCTCGATATATTCCTTGCCCGCCACAGGCTCGGCGGCCTGCACCGCGGCCATACCGAATACGCTGGCGGCGACCAGCGCAGCGCTGAGAATCAGTTTACGCATGCTTTACTCCTGAGCAATCAATGGTCGCCTCGACACGACCTATGCTGTGACAGGCCATGAAGGGCTCGAGTTCTGTAGTGTAACGGCTGGGACCATAAAAAAGGGCGGCCTACGCCACCCTTTTCATGTTTAGCGATGTTGCATTAACCGAGTGTTAACGCTCGCCTCAATGCAGCCCCTGGATATAGCTGGCCAACGCCTCGATATCCTTGTTGCTCAGCTTGCCGGCGATGGTGCGCATGGTCATGGCATCGCCATCGTTGGTGCGATTACCTTCACGGAAGTCGGTGAGCTGCTTGCTGACATACTGCGAGTGCTGGCCGCTCAGGTGAGGGAAGCCGGCAAGGGCGATGCCTGCGCCGTTAGGGGAGTGGCAACCGGTGCAGGCGGGCATGCCTTTCTCCAGGTCACCGCCGTTGAACAGTGCACGTCCACGCTCGACCAGCTTGGGATCTGCCGCGCCGACACTGCCTTTCTGGCTGGCGAAGTAAGCGGCGATATCGGCCAGGTCCTGGTCATTGAAGGCGGCCAGCATGCCGGTCATTTCCAGCACCGTGCGCTTGCCCGACTTGATGTCGTGCAATTGCTTCTCAAGGTAGCGCTGGCCCTGGCCGGCCAGTTTCGGGAAGTTCGGCGCCAGGCTGTTGCCGTCAGGGTTATGGCAGGCACCACAGACCGCAGTCTTCGCCTGGCCGGCAGCGGCATCGCCTTTGATGGGGTCGGCAGCAGTGGCCGCACCTGCGACACCCATGGTCAACAGCAGACTCACGAATAGTTTGTTCATCAGCTAATCCAACACGGCTAAGGGTGAAATGTTATGTATCGGGACTGCCACTCATCCAAAGGATGACCAATCGGTAGTCCTCGGCACTGCAGTCCATGCACAATCCACGCGGCGGCATAGCCTTGAAACCCTGGGTAACATGCGCCACCAGTACATCCACACCTCGCGCCAGCCTCGGTTCCCAGGCCGCCGCATCGCCCTTCCTGGGGGCCTGTGGCAGCTGACCGGCGTGACAGGCCGCACATGTGCGGTTGTACAACGCCTCGGGATCCTGTGTAGCCTGTGCGCTGAAAAACGGCTGGAACATACCGACCGCCAGCAGCCATTTCGCCATGCGGAACGACCTGACAGGGTTGGGGGCCGCGCTGCGTTCTGATGCGCGAGCTAGTGATCGACACCCCATGCTCGTCCTCCTTCGCTGGGAGAATGAGCACACAAAAACTGGGGCATTATATACTTCCGCCCTCCAAACGGAAACGCGGCCTGGATCAGGCAACACCCACATCGGATATCCCATGCAAGTCAAGAACCCCATCCTCGGCCTCTGCCAGAAAGCCAAATTCGCCCTCAGCGCTGCCAAGGTCGAACAATGCCCGGAAGACCAGGGCTACGAGGTGGCTTTCGCCGGCCGCTCCAACGCCGGTAAGTCCAGCGCCCTCAATACCCTGACCCATGCCAGCCTGGCGCGTACCTCCAAGACCCCGGGGCGCACCCAGCTGTTGAATTTCTTCAGTCTGGACGATGAACGGCGTTTGGTCGACCTGCCAGGTTACGGTTATGCGAAAGTGCCGATTCCGCTCAAGCAGCACTGGCAGAAACACCTGGAGGCCTACCTGGGCGGGCGCGAGTGCCTGCGCGGCGTGATCCTGCTGATGGACGTGCGCCACCCCATGACCGACTTCGACAAGATGATGCTCGACTGGGCCAAGGCCAGCGGCATGCCCATGCACATCCTGCTGACCAAGGCCGACAAGCTCACTCACGGCGCGGGCAAGAACACTCTGCTCAAGGTGCAGTCGGAAATTCGCAAGGGCTGGGGCGACGCGGCGTCCATCCAGCTGTTTTCGGCACCCAAGCGCCAGGGGCTGGAAGAGGCCTATCGGGTCTTGGCGCACTGGATGGAGCTGGAAGACAAGCCGGTGGCTTGAAGATCCACCTGCACGCTGTGGCGGCGGGCGGGTCCGCTGCCACAGGCTTCTCCAGCAGCCATGAGGCAAATTCCGGGCAAAAAAAACCCCGGACTTCATATGGGGAGGGGGAAGTTCGGGGTCCAAGTCCGGACCGCTAGGGCGGGGTCCAGATATCTGCCAACACTTAACACAACATAGGAGCATCGAAAGGCTTCACCAGCCATTCAGTTACTCTGAGTTCCGGTTCACCGGTTTAGTTCCGAAGCCTTGAAAACTATTTGCGATAGTTTCATGAAGCTTCAGAACCGGGGGCGAGGAGCCCACCCTGCGGATCCGCGACACTACGCCACAGATCCTACTCCTCTTCGCCACGCCATTTAGTGAGCTTCGTCCCAATTCGAACCAACGCCGACCTCGACCAACAGCGGCACATCGAGCTGCGCGGCGTTGCTCATGTAGGGGCGAATTTCGGCCTTCACCTGCTCGACCAGGTCTTCACGCACCTCCAGCACCAGTTCGTCGTGCACCTGCAGGATCACCCGTGCATCCAGGCCAGTGTCGTTCAGCCAGTTGTCTACCGCGACCATGGCGCGCTTGACGATATCGGCCGCGGTGCCCTGCATCGGCGCGTTGATCGCGGTGCGTTCGGCGCCTTTGCGCAGGGCCGGGTTCTTCGCATTGATGTCCGGCAGATACAGGCGCCGCCCGAACAGCGTCTCGACGAAGCCTTGCTCGGCGGCCTGGGTGCGGGTGCGCTCCATGTAGGCCAGCACGCCGGGATAGCGGGCGAAGTAACGGTCGATGTAGTCCTGCGACTGCTTGCGGTCGACGCCGATCTGCTTCGCCAGACCGAAGGCGCTCATGCCGTAGATCAAGCCGAAGTTGATGGCCTTGGCGCTGCGGCGCTGGTCATTGGTGACGGCCTCCAGCGCCACACCGAATACCTCCGCGGCTGTCGCGCGGTGCACATCGAGGTCATTGCGGAAGGCATGCAGCAGGCCTTCATCCTTGGCCAGGTGGGCCATGATGCGCAGCTCGATCTGCGAGTAGTCCGCGGCCAGCAGCTTGTAGCCGGGGCTGGCGACGAAGGCCTGGCGGATGCGTCGGCCTTCGGGAGTGCGTACCGGAATGTTCTGCAGGTTCGGGTCGCTGGACGACAAGCGCCCGGTGGCGGCCACCGCCTGCTGGTAGGAGGTGTGGATACGCCCGGTACGCGGGTTGATCTGCTCCGGCAGCTTGTCGGTGTAGGTACTCTTGAGCTTGCTGAGCGAGCGGTATTCCATCAGCACCGTTGGCAGCGGATAGCCTTCGGCGGCCAGGTCTGCTAGCACGGCTTCGGCCGTGGAAGCCTGGCCCTTGGCGGTCTTGCTCAATACCGGCATGCCCAGCTTGTCATAGAGGATCACCCCCAGCTGCTTGGGTGAGCCCAGATTGAACTCCTCGCCGGCCAGCTCGAACGCCCGACGTTCGAGCTCGGCCATCTTCACGCCCAGCTCACCGCTCTGCACCTTGAGCAGCGCAGCGTCGACCAGCGCGCCCTGGCGCTCGATCCTGGCCAGCACCGGCACCAGCGGCATCTCGATATCCATCAGCACCGGCTGCACGCTGGGGGTTTTCGCCAGGCGTGCCTGCAGTGCGTGGTGCAGGCGCAGGGTGATGTCGGCATCTTCGGCGGCGTACGGGCCAGCCTTGTCCAGATGGATCTGGTTGAAGGTCAGCTGCTTGGCGCCCTTGCCAGCAATATCCTCGAACGCAATGGTGCTGTGGTCGAGGTATTTCTGCGCAAGGCTGTCCATGTCGTGGCGCGTAGCAGTGGAGTCGAGCACATAGGACTCGAGCATGGTGTCATAGGCCACGCCGCGCATCTGGATCGGCAGCGAAGCGTTGGCCAGGATATTGATGTCGTACTTGGCGTTCTGCCCGACCTTGGCCTTGGCCGGGTCTTCCAGCAGCGGCTTGAGCGCCGTTAGCACCGCGTCGCGGTCCAGCTGCGTCGGAGCACCTTCGTAGTCGTGGGCCAGCGGCACATAGGCCGCTTCATGGGGCTCGACCGCGAACGACAGGCCGACCAGCTCCGCACGCTGGGCATCCAGGCCGGTGGTCTCGGTGTCGAAGGCGAACAGCGGCGCCTGGCGCAGCTTCTCGAGCCAGACATCGAAGCGCGCCTGGTCGAGGATGGTTTCGTATTTCGCCTCGACCTGGGCAGCAGGCTCCTCGACCGGAGCAATGGTGTCACCCTCCCGGGCGGCGTCGCGCTGTACCTCGGCGATCCAGCTCTTGAACTCCATTTCGGTGTACAGCGCCAGCAATGCTTCGCGGTCCGGCTCGCCGCATATCAGGGCATCGACTTGGACATCCAGCTCGACATCGACCTTGATGGTCGCCAGCTCATACGACAGAAACGCCGCGTCGCGGTGCTCCTCGAGCTTGGCCGGCAGGGTCTTGGCGCCGCGAATGGCCAGGCCCGGAACCTTGTCGAGGTTCTGGTACAGGTCACGCAGACCGCCACCGATACCGGTCAGCAGGCCCACTGCGGTCTTCTCGCCGACCCCCGGAACACCGGGGATGTTGTCGACCTTGTCACCCATCAGGGCCAGGAAGTCGATGATGTGCTCAGGGCCCACGCCGAACTTCTCGTGCACGCCTGCCACGTCGAGCACCGTGCCGGTCATGGTGTTGACCAGAGTGATGTGGCCGTCTACCAGTTGCGCCATGTCCTTGTCGCCGGTCGAGATGATGACCGGACGCCCGGCTGCCGCACTGCTGCGGGCCAGGGTACCGATCACGTCGTCGGCCTCGACACCCTCGACGCACAGCAGCGGGTAGCCCAGGGCCCTGACGCTGGCGTGCAACGGTTCGACCTGCACACGCAGATCGTCGGGCATGCTCGGGCGGTTGGCCTTGTACTCAGCGAACATGGCGTCGCGGAAAGTGCCGCCCTTGGCGTCGAAGACCACCGCGAACAGGCTGTCCGGGTACTGCTTGCGCAAGCTCTTGAGCATGTTCAACACGCCCTTGACCGCGCCGGTGGGCATGCCTTTGGAGGTGGTCAGCGGCGGCAGGGCGTGAAAGGCGCGGTAGAGGTAGGACGAACCGTCCACCAGGACGAGAGGCGCTTGGCTCATGAGGAGAATCAACCTTTTCGACGGGTCCGGAGCTAGAATAGCCGGATCAGTGACGACAAAAGGACTTAGGTTATCATGCGTACACCCATTCGCCTGTTACTGCTCAGCCTGCTGGCCACCATGCCGGTCGTTACGCTGGCGGCGGACGACGCCCCATCGGCAGATCCCGATGTGACCATTCGCACGGAAGGCGACAGAACCATCCAGGAGTACCGTCAGAACGGTTTCCTGTATGCGATCAAGATCACGCCGAAAAACGGCAAGCCTTATTTCCTGGTACGCGCCGATGGCTCCGATGGCAATTTCATTCGATCCGACCAGCCGGACATGCTGATTCCGTCCTGGAAAATCTTCGAATGGTAAGCTAGTAACGCGTATCGTTCTTATCAACCAGGCACCTCCTCCAGGAGGTGCCCGTATGGGCAACTTTTCAACATGTCAGTCTTCACCCCTGTGTCCCGGCCTGAGCTGGAAACCTTTCTGGCGCCGTACGAGCTGGGCCGTCTGCTCGACTTCCAGGGCATTGCCGCCGGAACCGAAAACAGCAATTTCTTCGTAAGCCTGGAAAAAGGGGAATTCGTCCTGACGCTGATCGAGCGGGGGCCGGCCGAAGACATGCCGTTCTTCATCGAACTGCTCGACGTCCTGCATGACGCCGACATGCCCGTTCCCTACGCTGTGCGCGATCGCGACGGCAAGGGCCTGCGCGAACTGTGCGGCAAGCCGGCACTGCTGCAGCCACGGCTGTCGGGCAAGCACGTCAAGGCACCGAACAACCAGCACTGCGCCCAGGTTGGCGAGCTGTTGGCGCATATCCACCTGGCGACCCGCGAGCGCATCATCGAGCGCCGAACCGATCGGGGCCTGGACTGGATGCTGGCCTCAGGCGCCGACCTGCTGCCGGGCCTGAGCACCGAACAGGCGCAGCTGCTGCAACCCGCACTGGACGAAATCGCCGCGCACAAGGCGCAGATCCTGGCACTGCCCAGGGCCAACCTGCACGCCGACCTGTTCCGCGACAACGTGATGTTCGAAGGCACCCACCTGACCGGGCTGATCGATTTCTACAACGCCTGCTCCGGGCCGATGCTGTATGACATCGCCATCACCATCAACGACTGGTGCCTGGACGCCGACGGCGGCATCGATCTGCCGCGCGCCCAGGCGCTGCTGGGGGCGTACGCGGCGCTGCGGCCGTTCACTGCGGCCGAGGCAGAGCTGTGGCAGGTGATGCTGCGCGTGGGTTGCGTACGCTTCTGGCTGTCGCGCCTGATCGCGGCGCGGGACTTCGCCGGCATGGACGTGACGATCCATGATCCGAGCGAGTTCGAGGTGCGTTTGGTGCAGCGTCAGCAGGTGGCTTTGAAGTTGCCGTTTGCGCTGTAAGCGCCGCGGCCCTATCGCGGGACAAGTCGCAGCGGCGAACCGCCGCTCCCACAGGCACGGCACTGAACCCAGAATCAGCGCCGTACCTGTGGGAGCGGCGGTTCGCCGCTGCGACTTGCCCCGCGATAGGGCCGGGTCAGCCGCTATAGATGCTCCAGGCAACCCACCAGGTCGTTGCCCAGCTTCTCCAGCAAACGCTCGTAGCCCTTGCCATCCACCGGATCGTTCCCACCCAGTGCATCCAGCTCCGCCAAGGTCACCGGCAGTCCGGCCACCAGTGTTTCGGCCAGGCGCGGGCGGATCGGCGGCTCGCTGAACACGCAGGTCGGGCCAACTTCCTGCAGACGCTTGCGCATGGCCGCGACATGCTGGGCACCCGGCTGCACTTCGGCGGCGACGCTGAACACGCCGGTATGACGCAGCCCGTACTCGGCTTCGAAATAGTCGAACGCTTCGTGGAACACGAAGTAAGGCTTGCCGGCAATGCCGGCCACACGGGCCTTGATCCGCTGGTCGAGCGCGTCCAGACGCTCGACGAAGGCCTTCTGGTTGGCCTGATAGCGCGCCGCATTGGCCGGATCCGCCGCCGCCAGGTCGCTGGCCATTTTCGCCGAAATCACCCGGGCATTGACCGATGACAGCCACAGGTGCGCATCGAGCGATCCCGGCTGGTGGTCATGGTCATGGTCGTGATCGTCGTGGTCTGCTTCATGCGAGTGGCTGTCCTCGCCAAAACGACGCAGCTTCATGTCCGCCAGCGTCTGCACGGCGATGGTCGGCTTGCTGCGGTTTTTCAGCACGCGCGGCAGGAAGCTCTCCATGTCCGGGCCGATCCAGTACAGCAGGTCGGCATCGCCCACCTTCCGTACGTCGGACGGGCGCAAGGCGTAGTTGTGCGGCGAGGCGCCGGGCGGCAGCAGCACTTCGGGGCTGCCGACACCGTCCTGAACCGCGGCAGCGATCTGCTGCAGGGGCTTGATGCTGGTCAGCACACGCACGTCGGCCTGGGCCGAGAAGGTGATGAAAGCGACAAAGAGAGCAAGGAATCGGGACACAGTGGATACTCGGCTCGTCAGAAACAGGTAACATAATAACGTCTCCATCGATAACCGTCGCCGCCCATGTCAATCACGCCGCTGGCTCACCGTCCCCACGATCATTCCCATTGCGTCCACAGCGCCTTGGCCGAAGCCGACGCCCTGTGCGTCCGCCAGGGTCTGCGCCTGACCGCGCTGCGCCGCCGTGTGCTGGAGCTGGTGTGGCAAAGCCACAAGCCGCTGGGCGCCTACGACATCCTCGCCGTGCTCAGCGAACAGGACGGCCGCCGCGCCGCACCACCGACCGTGTACCGCGCCCTGGACTTCCTGCTCGAGAACGGCCTGGTGCACCGCATCGCCTCGCTCAACGCCTTCATCGGCTGCAGCCACCCTGAACACAAGCACCAAGGCCAGTTCCTGATCTGCCGCGAATGCCACGTGGCCATCGAACTGGAGCAGGAGAGCATCAGCGGCGCCATCGTCGCCAGTGCCAAGGCCGTGGGCTTTGCCGTCGACACCCAGACCGTCGAAGTGGTCGGCCTTTGCAGTAACTGCCGGGGCGCCGCATGAGCGACGCGCTGATCCGCCTGGAGCAGGTCGGCGTCACCTTTGGCGGCGAATCGGTGCTCGACAGCATCGACCTGTCGGTCGCACCACGCCAGATCGTCACCCTGATCGGCCCCAACGGTGCTGGCAAGACCACACTTGTGCGCGCCGTGCTCGGTCTGCTCAAGCCGAACAGTGGCAAGGTCTGGCGCAAGCCGCGCCTGCGCATCGGCTACATGCCGCAGAAGATCCAGGTAGACGCCACCCTGCCGCTGTCGGTACTGCGTTTCCTGCGCCTGGTACCGGGCGTGGATCGCGCCGCGGCGTTGTCGGCATTGCAGGAGGTGGGCGCCGAACACGTCATCGACAGCCCGATCCAGACGGTCTCCGGGGGCGAGATGCAACGGGTATTGCTGGCGCGGGCGCTGCTGCGCGAGCCTGAACTGCTGGTGCTCGACGAACCGGTACAGGGCGTCGACGTGGTTGGCCAGACCGAGCTGTACAACCTCATCACCCGCCTGCGCGACCGCCATGGCTGCGGTGTGCTGATGGTCTCCCACGACCTGCACCTGGTGATGAGCGCCACCGACCAAGTGGTCTGCCTGAACCGCCATGTGTGCTGCTCCGGGCACCCGGAGCAGGTCAGCAACGACCCGGCCTTCGTCGAGCTGTTCGGCCAGAATGCTCCAAGCCTTGCGGTCTACCACCACCATCATGATCACAGCCACGATCTGCACGGCGCGGTGATCGCCCCTGGCGCCCATGTTCACGGAGAGCACTGCAAGCATGGCTGATTTTCTTCTGTACGCCTTGCTTGCCGGTCTTTCCCTGGCGCTGGTGGCCGGCCCACTGGGCTCCTTCGTGGTCTGGCGGCGCATGGCCTATTTCGGCGACACCTTGTCCCATGCCGCGCTGCTGGGCGTGGCGCTGGGCTTCGTGCTGGACGTCAGTCCCACGCTCGCGGTAACGGTCGGCTGCCTGCTGCTGGCGATCCTGCTAGTGACCCTGCAACAGCGTCAGCCGCTGGCCTCCGACACCCTGCTCGGCATCCTCGCACCCAGCACCCTGTCGCTTGGACTGGTGGTGCTGAGCTTCATGCACGATGTGCGCATCGACCTGATGGCCTACCTGTTCGGTGATCTGCTGGCGATCAGTACCACCGACCTTTCATGGATTCTCGGCGGCAGTGTGTTGGTGCTGGGCTTGCTCGCGGTGCTCTGGCGCCCGCTGCTGGCAATCACCGTGCACGAGGAGCTGGCGATGGTCGAGGGCCTGCCAGTGGCGGCCCTGCGCATGGCGCTGATGCTGCTGATCGCGGTGGTGATCGCAGTGGCGATGAAGATCGTCGGCGTGCTGCTGATCACCTCGCTGCTGATCATCCCGGCCGCTGCGGCACAGCGTCACGCGCGCTCGCCCGAGCAGATGGCCCTGGGCGCCAGCTTGCTGGGCGTGGCAGCGGTTTGCGGGGGGCTGGCGATGTCCTGGTTCAAGGATACGCCTGCTGGTCCATCGATCGTGGTCTGTGCCGCAGTGCTATTCTTGCTGAGCCTGGCATTGCCCAAGCGCTGAAATTTCAGGGTGCGCATTGACGCACCCTGCAACCTTTGCGCCCGTAAAGGGTCTGTAAGACTTGTTTTCGAGCGTGCGCACCTGGGTGTAGACTTGCTCGCTTTTTGCGCAAATAGAGAGTCGCAGGAATGAAGCCGTTCGCCTCCCGTTATCTGCTTGTTGCCGCGTTTTCCCTGTTCCTGGCCGCCTGTTCCAGTGCCCCGGTCGAGCAGCCGGTCGCGCCTGCGCAGCCGGACGCTTGGCAGCAGTTGCAACAGAACATCGCCAGCAACGAGCTGGCCACTGCCGAAGACCAGCTCGCCAGCCTGCAGGCACAGTCGCCGAACGATGCGCGTATCGAGCAATACCAGCGCCAGATCGCCGAAGCCTACCTGCAACGCAGCCAGATCGTCCTGCAGAAAGGCGACGTCAATGCGGCCGCCACTGCGCTGGCCCGCGCCCGTGCACTGATGCCCCAGGCACCAGCGCTGACCGGCGGTGATGCCGTCGCCCATGCTCGCCAGGCCGAGCTGGACAAGGCTGAAGCCGCGCTGAAGGCTGCAGAATCCAAGCCACAGGCACGGGTCATCGACCCGGCGGCACCGAGCACGGTGATTGCACTGAAAACCACGGACATTGCAGCCATGCGCAAGCAACTGGATAACATCGCCGCCGATGTGGTGAATTACCAGTGCGAAGTGGTGTTCCAGGTGCCACGCACTCAGGATGCGCCGTGGCTCAAGACCCTGCTGCAGAAGCGGGTGACGCGGATCGATGCAGACTTTGCGCTGAAGCAGAAGCACGAGATCCAGCGGGCATTGCCAGCACAGGTGGTGCTGGTGCCGCATCAGCGCTGAAACAGCGTCGACATCTTCGCGGGTAAACCCGCTCCCACAGATGCGTCGATATCTTAGTGGGTAAACCCGCCTCCACAGATGCGTACATAACCTGTGGGAGCGGGTTTACCCGCGAACAGATGCTACGGCATCAAGCCGGAATCGCTTCTGCAGCCGCCTCCCGCTCCCATACCCGGTGCCCTTCGACCGCCTTCACAAAGGCTTCCACGGTCTTCTGGTCATCCCCAAGCAGCAACCCCTTGTCCTCCTTGAGCCCCAGCGCCCCCAGGAGCGCCTTGCCATCATTGGCCAGAGCGATCGCCTTGAGGTGCTTGTAGCCCTCGAGCAGGAAGTGCTTGGCCACGCCACTGCCCGCCAGTGCATCCAGCGAGGCCTTGCCAGCGGGCACCAGGATCCCGTCGAACATGACCGAAGGCATGCCCTCCATCGACGCATCCACCGCCAGCGCCTTGCCGCCAGAGGTCTTCACCGGCGCCGAGGTTGGCCCCAGCAGCATGGGACGTGCGCTGTGGGCCTCCAGCGCCTTGACCAACCTGTCGACGCTTTCGTCATCCACGCCATTGGCCACCAGCAACGCGATCTTGCGCCCCTTGATGCCCACATCGCCGGGATGATTCATCTGGCTCAGGGCCGGCGACGCCTTGAGTTTCGATTCCTTACCTTTGACCGTCCCGGTCTTCGGCGCCGGTAGGCCGAGGTTCTGCGCGACAGCGGCTGCAAGCTTCAGGTCGATATTGGCCAGAATCTCATTAACCTCACGCGCACGAATATGCTCGCGCTCCACCTTGCCCAGCTCGAAGCTGTAGGCCTTGATGATGTGCTGTTGTTCGGTGTCGCTCATGCTGTGGAAGAACAGCCGCGCTTGCGAGAAGTGATCGCCGAACGAGTCGCTGCGCTGGCGGATCTTGTGCGCGTCGACGCGCTCCTGGTAGCTCTCGAAGCCACCGTCCTGCGGCGCTGCAGGGGTTTCTTTCGGCCAGCCAGCATCGATCGAGTTGGGCTCGTAGGCGGCGCGGCCCTTGTGAATGGTGTGACGGTGCATGGCATCGCGCTGATTGTTGTCATTGCGCGCCACCGGCCGGTTGATCGGGATCTCGTGGAAGTTCGGCCCACCCAGGCGGCTGATCTGAGTGTCGGTGTAAGAGAACAGCCGGCCTTGCAGCAGCGGGTCATTGGTGAAGTCGATGCCCGGCACGATATGCCCCGGGCAAAAGGCGATCTGTTCGATTTCGGCGAAGAAGTTGTCCGGATTGCGGTTGAGCACCATCTTGCCCAGCGGCGTCACCGGCACCAGTTCTTCGGGGATTATCTTGGTCGGATCGAGCAAATCGAAGTCGAACTTGTGCTCGTCTTCCTCCGGCACGATCTGCACGCCCAGTTCCCACTCGGGATAGTCACCGGTCTCGATGGCCTCCCACAGATCGCGGCGATGGTAGTCGGTGTCCTTGCCCGCCAGCTTCTGCGCTTCGTCCCACAATACCGAGTGCACGCCCTGGCGCGGCTTCCAGTGGAACTTGACGAAATTGGCTACGCCCTCGGCGTTGATCAGCCGGAAGGTATGCACACCGAAGCCTTCCATCATCCGCAGGCTACGCGGAATGGCGCGGTCGGACATGGCCCACATCACCATGTGCGCCGACTCGGGCACCAGCGAAACGAAGTCCCAGAACGTATCGTGGGCCGAGCCGCCGGTAGGTATTTCGTTGTGCGGCTCAGGCTTCACCGCGTGGACGAAATCGGGAAACTTGATCGCATCCTGGATGAAGAACACCGGCATATTGTTGCCAACCAGATCGAAATTGCCTTCATCGGTATAGAACTTGACGGCAAATCCACGTACATCACGCACGGTATCACCTGAGCCACGCGGCCCCTGCACCGTGGAGAAACGCACGAACACCGGGGTGATCTTCTCGGCATCCTGCAGGAAGCCGGCCTTGGTCAGGGCGCTGTGATCGCCATAACTCTGGAAATAACCATGGGCACCGGTACCTCGGGCGTGCACGATGCGCTCCGGGATGCGCTCGTGGTCGAAGTGGGTGATCTTCTCGCGCATGATGAAGTCTTCGAGCAGCGAAGGCCCGCGTGCGCCCGCCTTGAGGGTGTTCTGATTGTCGGCGATACGTACGCCCTGGTTGGTACGCAACGCCTGGCCAGTGGCGTCGTTACGGTCCTGTTCGAGGCTTTGCAGCTTGGCATTGGTGTTGGCGCGGTCGGGCGTCTGGGTACCGGCCAGTTCGCTCTGCTTGGGCGCATCCGTCCTGTTGCTCGACATCTTGGCTCTCCTCATCAGTCTTCAGGCTGCCCGTTCGGGCTTGTTCAAGTAATGACTGGACCGTTTCGCCAAGCGTTCCATCGGGATTACCGGTTGTCGCGCTATGCCGGATCGATTGGTCGATTACGAAATAAATGCTAAGAACAACTATGGGAAAAGGCTAAAATGCGCCACCCCAGCTCACCGCTGACCCCAATTTCCATGCGCCCCACAAGGTTCGCTACGTGATCGAGTTCCAACATGTGCACAAGACCTACCGCGTCGCCGGTAGGGACATCCCCGCCCTGAATCCGACCAGCCTGACCATCGAGAATGGCCAGGTGTTCGGCCTGATCGGCCACTCCGGCGCTGGCAAGAGCACCATGCTGCGCCTGATCAACCGCCTCGAAGCGCCGTCCGGCGGCAAGATCATCGTCGACGGCGAAGACGTCACCGCCTTCGACGCCAACCAGCTGCGCCGCTTCCGCCAGCAGGTCGGCATGATCTTCCAGCACTTCAACCTGCTCGCCTCGAAAACCGTCGCAGACAACGTCGCCCTGCCACTGGTGCTGGCCGGCGAGCTGTCGCGCGCAGAGATCGACAAGCGCGTCAGCCAGTTGCTGGCCCGCGTCGGATTGTCGGACCACGCGAAAAAATACCCGGCACAACTGTCGGGCGGCCAGAAACAACGCGTGGGCATCGCCCGGGCGCTGTCGACCAACCCGAAGATCCTGCTGTGTGACGAAGCCACCAGCGCTCTCGACCCGCAGACCACCGCCTCGGTGCTGCAACTGTTGGCCGAGATCAACCGCGAGCTGAAGCTCACCATCGTGCTGATCACCCACGAGATGGATGTGATCCGCCGAGTCTGCGACCGCGTGGCGGTGATGGACGCCGGGGTGATCGTCGAGCAGGGGCCGGTGGCGGACGTGTTCCTGCACCCGCAACACCCGACCACCAAGCGCTTCGTCCAGGAAGACGAGCAGGTCGACGAAGGCGAGCAGCGCGACGACTTCGCCCACGTGCCGGGCCGCATCGTGCGCCTGACGTTCCAGGGCGACGCCACCTACGCGCCGCTGCTGGGTACCGTGGCCCGAGAGACCGGGGTGGACTACAGCATCCTGGCCGGCCGTATCGACCGCATCAAGGATGTCCCCTACGGGCAACTGACCCTCGCCGTCACCGGCGGCAACATCGACGCAGCGTTTGACCGCTTCAAGGCGGCTGACGTACACATGGAGGTCCTGCGCTGATGGACGCCCTGAATTTCTTCGCCAACGTCGACTGGGCCGAGATTTCCCTCGCCACCGGCGACACCCTGATCATGTTGTTCGGCTCGCTGCTGTTCACGGTGCTGCTCGGCCTGCCACTGGGCGTGCTGCTGTTCCTCTGCGGGCCCCGGCAGATGTTCGAGCAGAAGGGCGTCTACGCGCTGCTGTCGCTGATCGTCAACATCCTGCGGTCGCTGCCGTTCATCATCCTGTTGATCGTGATGATTCCGATCACCGTGCTGATCACCGGTACCTCGCTGGGCGTGGCCGGTGCCATTCCGCCACTGGTCGTGGGCGCCACGCCATTCTTCGCGCGCCTGGTCGAGACCGCACTGCGCGAGGTGGACCGCGGCATCATCGAAGCCACCCAGTCGATGGGCGCCACCACCCGCCAGATCATCACCAATGCCTTGCTGCCGGAGGCCCGTCCGGGCATCTTCGCGGCCATCACCGTCACCGCCATCACCCTGGTGTCCTACACCGCGATGGCCGGTGTGGTCGGCGCGGGCGGCCTCGGCGACCTGGCCATCCGCTTCGGCTACCAGCGTTTCCAGACCGACGTGATGATCGTCACGGTGGTATTGCTGTTGGTACTGGTGCAGATTCTGCAGAGCGTCGGCGACAAGCTGGTCGTACATTTTTCCCGTAAGTAAGCCTAACAGGGTCGGCCCGGCCGTCCCGTTCGGGGGCCGTCGCGGCCCTCACAAGGAGTGATCGATGAAAAAGCTGTTCGCTGTCGTCGCCGCCGTCGCGGCCTTCTCGGCCAATGCCGCCGAAACCCTGACCGTCGCCGCCACCCCGGTGCCGCACGCCGAGATCCTCAACTTCGTCAAGCCACAGCTGGCGAAGGAAGGCGTGGAGCTGAAGGTCAAGGAGTTCACCGACTACATTCAACCGAACGTGCAGGTCGCGGAAAAACGCCTGGACGCCAACTTCTTCCAGCACCAGCCGTACCTGGATGAATTCAACAAGGCCAAGGGCACCAAGCTGGTCAGCGTTGCCGGCGTGCACATCGAGCCGCTGGGCGTCTACTCGGCCAAGATCAAGAAGCTCGACGAACTGCCATCCGGCGCCACCGTGGTCATCCCCAATGACGCCACCAACGGCGGCCGCGCTCTGCTGCTGCTGGACAAGGCTGGCGTGATCAAGCTCAAGGACAACACCAACATCCTGTCCACCGTGAAGGATGTGGCTGAAAATCCGAAGGGTGTGAAATTCCGCGAACTGGAAGCGGCCACCATCCCGCGCGTGCTGACCCAGGTCGATGCAGCGCTGATCAACACCAACTACGCCCTGGAAGCCAAGCTCAATCCAGAGAAGGACGCCCTGGCCATCGAAGGCAGCGACTCGCCGTACGTGAACATCCTGGTGACCCGTGAGGACAACAAGGACGCGGACGCGGTGAAGAAGCTGGTGCAGGCGCTGCACTCGCCTGAGGTGAAGCAGTTCATCAACGAGAAGTACAAAGGCGCTGTGGTGCCGGCGTTCTAAGCCGAACTACACCGCTGGATTCTTCGCGGGCAAGTCGGAACGCCGACTTGCCCGCGAAGCTTTTGGGGGTTCATCAATCCCGCTTGACCAGCCCCGGCAACTGCGCCACCAGCTTCTGGTTGTTGAACGGCGCACGAATGAACCCGCGCTGACGCCCGTCCGGCCCGACCACCGCCAGGTTGCCACTGTGATCGACGGTGTACCCTGGCTTGCTGGTGTCCGCCGGGATGAACGGAATGCTCAGGGCATTGGCCAGCTTCTGGGTATCCTCGATGGAACCTGCCAGCCCCACGAAATCCTTGTCGAAATAGCCCAGGTACTGCTTGAGCTGCTGCGCCGTGTCGCGGTTCGGGTCGACGCTCACCAGCACCACCTGCAAGCGGTCGATCGTCTCCTTGGGCAACTCGCTCTTCACCTGCCGCAACTGCGCCAACGTGGTTGGGCAGATGTCCGGGCAGTAGGTGTAGCCGAAGAACAGCAACGACCACTTGCCCTTCAACTGATCCAGCGCCACCGGCTGGCCGTTCTGGTCGTTCATGGTGACATCCGGCACGCTGCGGCTCTGCGGCAGGAGGATGATGCCGGCATCGATCAGTTCGGCCGGATTGGCCTCGCTACGGCCATTGAGCACCTTGTTGACGGTCAAGCCCATGATCAGCGCGACCAGGGCAACGAGGATGAAGACGGTTTTCTGGGTTCGGGTCATAGGTTCAGCAACAGGTAGTGGTCAACGAGCAGGGCGATGAACAGCAGGAACAGGTACGCGATAGAGTACTTGAAGGTGCCGATCGCCGCGTGCGGCCGGGTGCCACGGTACAACACCCAGGCCCACTGGACAAAGCGCAGCCCCAGCAACAGGGCGCAGCCCAGGTAGAGCGGGCCGCTCATGTGGATGGCGTAGGGCAGCAGGCTCACCGCCAGCAGTACCAGGCTGTAGAGCAGTATGTGCAGCTTGGTGTAGTGCTCGCCGTGGGTCACCGGCAGCATGGGTATCTCGGCCTTGGCGTATTCCTCCTTGCGGTGGATGGCCAGGGCCCAGAAGTGCGGTGGCGTCCAGGTAAAGATGATCAGCACCAGCAACAGCGGCTCGGCGCTCAGGTGGCCGCTGACCGCGACCCAACCCAGCAACGGCGGGGCGGCGCCCGCCAGGCCGCCGATCACGATGTTCTGCGGCGTGGCGCGCTTGAGAAAGCCGGTGTAGACGACCGCATAGCCCAACAGGGAGGCGAGCGTGAGCCAGGCTGTGAGCGGATTGGTGAAGGCCAGCAGCAACGCCATCCCGGCGATTGCCAAGGCCAGAGCGAACGCCAGCGCCGGCAGGGGCGCAACCCGTCCCTTGGCCACCGGCCGCTTGCAGGTGCGGGCCATCAAGGCATCGATGCGCCGGTCTAGTACATGGTTGACTACCGCCGCGCCGCCGGCGCACAGGGCGATGCCCAGATTGCCGAACAGCAGCACCGTCCACGGCACACCCGCGCGGGTGGCGAGGAACATGCCTACCAGCGAGGTGATCAGCATCAGCACCACCACCTTGGGCTTGGTCAGCTCCAGGTAGTCGCGCCAGCCAGCGCGCTGCCGCCCTTGGCTCAGAACCGTCGCCACGTGTCGTTCCTCAGATGATGGGAAACGCCGCCAGGCGTGACCGGCCGCAGGCGCCAGCCCAGGCCGACACGCACCTTGTCGACCACCCGAATGCGGTAGTTCACCAGCACCATGGTCAGCAGCAGCAGGGCGCCCCCGGCGTTGTGCGCCACAGCCACCCCCAGCGGCAGGTGCAGCAGCACGTTGCTGATCCCCAACCCCACCTGCAGCGCCAGGGCAGCAAGCACCAGCCGGGCCAGGCCGGACAGGCCATTGCGGTGCAGCTTCCAGCTCAGCATCAACAGCACTGCCACGACCATCAATGCACCCAGGCGATGGCTGATATGGATGGCCGTACGCGCATCACTGTCGAGCTGCCCGCCCAGGTAGTTGGGGCCGACGTGCTGGGTGAGATGGAAACCGTTGCTGAAGTCTGCCGCAGGCCACCATTGACCATGGCAGGTCGGCAAGTCGATGCAGGCGACTGCCGCGTAGTTGGCACTCACCCACCCGCCCAGGGCGATCTGCCCAATCACCACCAGCAGTGCCAGCGCAGCTACCCGACGCAGACTCAACGGCAGCTTGGGCGGTGGCGCAAAGGCCCGGGATAGACGCAGGGATAACAGGAACAGCAAGCTCAGGGTGGTGAAGCCTCCGAGTAGGTGCGCCGTGACCACCTGCGGCCAGAGTTTGAGGGTCACCGTCCACATGCCGAACGCTGCCTGTGCCAGCACCACGGCCAGCAGCAGCACCGGCAACCGGTAGGGCCCGCCGTCGCGGCCGTGACGACGTACCGCACCTATCGCCAGCCAAGCGATGACCAGCGCCAGGGTGCCGGCAAAATAACGATGCACCATTTCCGCCCAGCCCTTGGCTTCTTCCACTGGATGCTCGGGGAAGTGCAACTCGGCATGGGCCAGTTGCGCATCGGTCTTGGGCACGCCGATGAAGCCATAGCAGCCGGGCCAGTCGGGGCAGCCAAGCCCGGCGTGAGTCAGTCGCGTGTAGGCGCCGAGCAGCACGACGACCAGTGCCAGCAGGGTGGCGAACACAGCGAGTCGGTAACCGGGTCTGGCCATGCTGGCCTCCTAGCCGATGTTGGACAGCTTGAGCAGGTGGCGCAGGTCGTCGAGCACATGCTTGCCCTTGACCTTGGCGTCGTAGCGCAGCACCAGGTTGCCGTGGGGATCGACGATCCACAGTTGCGCGCCGGGCTCGACGACCTTTGTGCGATAGCGGTCGGCATCCAGCGGATAGCGCTGCAGTTGCGGATACTCGCGCTCGAGCAGCGCCTGGTAGTCGCCACTCACGGGCGTCGCGGTTGCCAGCGCATGGCTGGCGCGGCTGGCATCGCGGCCAAGGCCGACCTGGATCTGTCGGGCGAGGTAGACCAGTTGCTGGCAGTCCTCGGTGCAGGCATCGGGCGTGCTGACCAGCAGTTGCCAGCGCTCGTCCTGAGCCTGGATGCCGATATCGGCGCGGCTTTGGCCGTTGCCGATCATCACGCCATGGTAGCTGCGCCCCTCCGGCACCCAGAACTTGAGCTTGTACATGCTGGTGGCGAGGATCATCGGACCGAGGGTCACCAGCAGGATCAGGATCAGTTGCAAGCGCCCGCGGGTGCGGGACTTGCGCCCTTCAGGCACGTCCAGTGGACTCGTGGCGGCGGCCATGGCGTTTCTCCTTGTTGTCGTTGTGCCAGCCGAAATACAGGTACAGCAGCACCAGCGCCGTGCTCAGGGCGAACCACTGCACGGCATAGCCGAGGTGTTTTTCCGGGCCCATGGCAACGACCGGCCAATCCAGCCGATAGCTGGCAGGGCCTGGTTCCAGGCGCAGTTCATGGGCGAAGCCTTCGCGCGCCAGTTGCTGCCAGAGCTGCGCGGGATCGACAGCGGTCAGCAGGTGCGGCCACTGGCCGCCGGGCGGGTCGGGGTGCAGCTGAAAGGTGCTGCCTGGCGGCACATAGACCGTGGCCTGCAACGCCAGGGGCTGGGCCGGGGTGTCGAAACGCACAGGCACGCGGCGGTCCGGCCAGGGCAACCAGCCGCGATTGACCAGCAACCACTGGCCGCTGGCCTGGTCATGGAAGGGTTGCAGCAGCTCGACACCGGCCTGGCCGTCGCGCAGGCGGTTGTCCAGCAGCAGGCTGTGCTCGGGGTCGAACTGACCGAACAGGCGCACGCGGTAGAAGACCGGGTCAGGCAGTTGCACAAGCTGCGCCACGGCCACCGGCGCCTCGATGCGCCGCTCGGCGTAGCTGTCGAGCAGTTGGCGCTTTTCTTCGGCCCGACGCAGTTGCCAGCAGCCAAGCGCGATCAGCCCCGGCAGCAGCGCGAACACCACCAGGGTCGGGACCAGCCCTGGGCGAAATGGCCTCACCGCGGCCTCGCCCTGTCGATCGCTATACTTGTCCACATCACTGCATCCCCCCGGAGTTTCGCCATGCTCAAGGCCGCGATTGTCCTGATGCTGTTGGCCACCATCGCCAGCCTGTTCAGTGGCCTGGTGTTCCTGGTCAAGGACGATGACCACTCGACCCGCCTGCTCAAGGCCCTGACCGTGCGCGTCATCCTGGCCGCCCTGACCGTCGGCCTGGTGGCCTGGGGCTTCATCAGCGGGCAGCTGGTTTCGCACGCGCCGTTCTGAATCACCCCACCCACAGGGTCCACCTTGCGGCTAAAGCACATACACAAAGATGAACAACCCCACCCACACCACATCCACGAAGTGCCAGTACCAGCTGGCCGCCTCGAACCCGAAATGCTTGTCCGGGTTGAAATGCCCGCGCAGCACGCGCACGAACATCACGATCAGGATCAAGGTGCCGAGCGTGACGTGCGCACCATGAAAACCGGTGAGCATGAAGAAGGTCGCACCGTAGATTCCCGAGCCCAGGGTCAGGCCAAGGTGCACGTAGGCCTCGTAGTATTCGTAGGCCTGCAGAGCCAGGAACGATAGCCCCAGCAGGATGGTCAGCCCCAGCCACAGTTTCAGCGCACCGCGATGGCCCTTGCGCAGGGCATGGTGGGCGATGGTGATGGTGACGCTGGAGCTGACCAACAGGAGGGTGTTGATCAGCGGCAGGTGCCAGGGGTTGATGATGTCCTTGGGCGGCGGGAACAGCTTCGGATCGGGCGTGTGCAGCAACGGCCAGACGAACTCGAAGCTGGGCCAGAGCATATGCGTCACGCCCTTGGCACCTTCGCCGCCGATCCAGGGTCCGGCCAGCACCCGCACATAGAACAGCGCCCCGAAGAAGGCCATGAAGAACATCACCTCCGAGAAGATGAACCAGCTCATGCCCCAGCGGAACGAGCGGTCCATCTGCGCGCTGTACAGCCCGGCGTGGCTCTCCTTGACCACCGCACCGAACCAGCCGAACAACATGTAGGCCAGAAACAGCGCACCGACGAAGAAGATCAGCGGCCCGTGGGATTCCGGGTGTCCGGCCTTGAGGTCGTTGAACCAGGTACCCAGGCCGAACACCGTGATGAACAGCCCGATAGTGGCGATGATCGGCCACTTGCTCTGCGCCGGAACGTAGTAGTGCTCATGACTTGCCATTGCTGTTCTCCTTGCCTCAGCGGGCGTCCTGAACGTCCTGTACCGCGGCATGGGCGACCGGCGGGTGACGCGCAGTGATGTCGAACAAGGTGTAGGCCAGGGTCAGGTGCTTCACATTGCCCGGCAGGTCGCGGTCGACGATGAAGCGCACCGGCATCTCGATGCGCTCGCCGGGCTGCAGCACCTGCTGGGTGAAACAGAAGCACTCGGTCTTGTGGAAATACGCGGCCGCTTCGGCCGGGGTGATGCTAGGAACGGCCTGCGCACTCATCGGCCGGTCGGTCGGGTTGTGCGCAACGAACACCATCTGGTTCACCGCACCCGGATTCACTTCGAGCTGGTCAGCGGTGGAGTAGAAGTCCCAGACCATGTCGCTGGCGTTGGTCGACATGAACTGCACCCGCACCGTGCGCGAGGGGTCGCTGACCTGGCTGCCCTCGTACTGCCCGCCCGTCTTGCCGTTGATACCAAAGGCCTTGCACATCACGTCGTAGATCGGCACCAGGGCAAAGCCGAAGGCGAACATCACCACCGTGAGCATCAACAGGCGCAGCACCAGGCGTTTGAGCGACAGGCCGGTCATCGCGTCAGTCTCCTATTTCACTTCCGGCGGGGTCTGGAAGGTGTGGTAGGGCGCAGGCGAGGGCACCGACCACTCCAGCCCGTCGGCGCCATCCCAGGGCTTGGCCGGAGCCGGCTCGCCGCCGCGGATGCACTTGATGACGATGAACAGGAAGAAGATCTGCGTGGCGCCGAACATGAACGCACCGATGGAGGAGATCATGTTGAAGTCGGCGAACTGCAGGTTGTAGTCCGGAATCCGTCGCGGCATCCCGGCCAGCCCGACGAAATGCATGGGGAAGAAGGCCAGGTTCATGCCCACGAACGACAGCCAGAAATGCAGCTTGGCCAGGGTTTCGTCGTACATGTGCCCGGTCCATTTCGGCAGCCAGTAGTAGGCCGAGGCAAAGATGCCGAAGATCGCGCCCGGCACCAGCACGTAATGGAAGTGGGCGACCACGAAATAGGTGTCGTGGTACTGGAAGTCCGCCGGGGCGATGGCCAGCATCAAGCCCGAGAAGCCGCCGATGGTGAACAGGATGACGAAGGCGATGGCGAACAGCATCGGCGCCTCGAAGGTCATCGCGCCCTGCCACATGGTGCTGACCCAGTTGAACACCTTCACCCCAGTGGGCACGGCGATCAGCATGGTGGCGTACATGAAGAACAGCTCGCCCACCACCGGGATGCCGACCACGAACATGTGGTGAGCCCAGACGATGAACGACAGGAAGGCGATCGCACCGGTGGCATAGACCATCGAGGTGTAGCCGAACAGCGGCTTGCGCGAGAACGCCGGGATGATCGAGCTGACCGCGCCGAAGGCCGGCAGGATCATGATGTACACCTCGGGGTGGCCGAAGAACCAGAACACGTGCTGGAACAGCACCGGGTCGCCGCCACCCGCCGCGCTGAAGAAGCTGGTGCCGAAGTGGATGTCCATCAGCATCATCGTGACCACGCCGGCCAGCACCGGCATCACCGCGATCAGCAGGAAGGCGGTGATCAACCAGGTCCAGACGAACAGCGGCATCTTCATCAGCGTCATGCCCGGGGCGCGCAGGTTGAGGATGGTGGCGATGACGTTGATCGCGCCCATGATCGAACTGATACCCATCAGGTGGATGGCGAAGATGAAGAAGGTGACGCTGGCCGGCGCATAGGTGGTCGACAGCGGCGCATAGAAGGTCCAGCCGAAGTTCGGCCCGCCGCCGGGGCTGAACAGGGTCGAGACCAGCAGCAGGAAGGCCGCCGGCAGCAGCCAGAAGCTGAAGTTGTTCATACGTGGCAGGGCCATGTCCGGAGCGCCGATCATCAGCGGAATCATCCAGTTGGCCAGGCCGACGAACGCCGGCATCACCGCGCCGAACACCATGATCAGCCCGTGCATGGTGGTCATCTGGTTGAAGAACGCCGGCTCCACGATCTGCAGGCCCGGCTGGAACAGCTCGGCGCGGATCACCATGGCGAACGAGCCGCCAAGCAGGAACATGGCGAAGCTGAACCACAGGTACATCGTGCCGATGTCCTTGTGGTTGGTGGTCAGTACCCAGCGCATCAGGCCCTTGGCCGGACCATGCGCATGGTCATGGCCGTGGTCGTCGATCACTGCACTCATGTCCTGTCTCCTGCAATCCGCTGATTGCCACGGCTAACCCGGTTCATTGCGCGTCCGCCTGCTTGAGCGCCAGTACGTCCTTCGGCGTGACCATGTCGCCCTTGTTGTTGCCCCAGGCGTTGCGTTCGTAGGTGACCACCGCGGCGATATCGACCTCCGACAGTTGCTTGCCAAACGCCGCCATGGCGGTGCCGGGCTTGCCATGGAAGACGATGCCCAGGTGGGCTTCCTTGGGCCCGGTGGCGATCTTCGAGCCCTTGAGCGCCGGGAACATCGGCGGCAAGCCCTGGCCTTCGGCCTGGTGACAGGCCACGCAGGTGGTGTGGTAGACCTTGTCGCCACGCTCGACCAGCTCTTCGAGCGTCCACTCCTTGCTGGTCAGCTCCTTGAGCTTGGCTGCTTCGGCCTTGCGCTCGCCGAGCCAGGTGTCGTAGTCGGCCTTGGACTTCACCTCGACCACCACGGGCATGAAGCCGTGGTCCTTGCCGCACAGCTCGGTGCACTGGCCGCGGTAGATGCCCGGCTTCTCGATGCGCGTCCAGGCTTCGTTGACGAAACCGGGAATGGCATCACGCTTGACCGCAAAGGCCGGCACCCACCAGGAATGGATCACGTCGGCGGCGGTCACCAGGAAACGCACCTTGGCCCCGACCGGCAACACCAGCGGCTGATCGACCTCGAGCAGGTAATGCTCGTCCTTGGGCGCCTGGTTGCGGATCTGCTCGGAAGGGGTGGCGAGGTTGCTGAAGAATTCGACGTCCTGGCCCAGGTACTTGTAGTGCCATTTCCACTGGTAGCCGGTGACCTGAATATCGATGTCCGACTCGCTGGCGTCGTAGATGTCGATCAGGGTCTTGGTGGCCGGGATGGCCATGGCGACGAGGATGAGGAACGGGACGACCGTCCACATGATCTCGACCCAGGTGTGCTCGTGGAAATGCGCAGGCTGCTGGCCGGTGGAGCGGCGATGGATGACCATCGACCAGAACATCGCGCCGAACACCACGACGCCGATGACCACGCAGATCCAGAAGATGGTCATGTGCAGGTCGAACACGGCGTGGGAGACTTCCGTCGCCCCCGGAGACATGTTCACGGTCCAGGCCGCGTGTGCCTGGCCGAACACCGTCCACAACAGGAGGCCCATCCAGACATGTGGATGTCGCATCATTGCGGGTTCCCCTTATCGTTCTTGTAGTCCCGGAGGCGTGGACGACGTTTTCTACGACATAAGGGGGGGAACGGGGGTCAAGACTGCCTGGCTTCGACGACCGAGCCCCCTGCAAACGGCAGTCGGGCCTCATCAACGAATCACGTTCAAGCGGAGTATAGACAGCGGCCAATGGCACGCAACGCGTGATGTGAAAACAACTTCACGCACCTGCTGAAACTGCTGAAAGGATTATTCCAGAGCGTTCGGGGCACAATAGTGGCACATTGATATAACCCAGCGGAACAAGTGCCTTGTTGTTATAACAAATGCGTCTTAGCAATCTACGCAGCCGAGCTAACTTAGTGTCTTCCGTTTGTAACGCCTTGTCCCTGGAGTTGTCATGAACATCGCAGCTGTACGCGAGCAGATCGAACACGCCCATCAACATGAGAGCCGCACAGGCCAACTGAAGCAACGCCTCGAACAACAACTGCCTCACCTGCATCCTTCGATCCAACTGCCCCCGCAGGACGCCCAGGGTACCTTGACGCGCTTCGTCCGGGCCTACATCGACCAGGTTCCGGAATTGCTCGAAGCGGCTAACGCCGTCGCCCGCGAGGCCGGCATCGAGTCGCAGATCAAGCCGGTGCTGAAAATCGCCGAAGCCTATTTCCTGCAGCCCCCGGAGGTGATGCAGGGACACGTGGGCCTGGATTGCCTCCTCGATGAAGCCTATCTGGCCCATCGTCTGGTCGAGGAGGTCAACGACCTGTATATCCGCCACTTCCAGCAGCCGCTGATTCCGGTGGACACCACCGTGGCCAACCTCATCGCCCACCAGTTGATCGGCGAGGACTTCGCCAACCAGCTGGATGAAGTGGTGCATCACTCGGTCGAAGAAATGCTCGATGACGAAAGCTTTGCCGTGGAGTCGGTCGAAGCCTATCGCAACACCCTCAGCAGCCCCGAGACCGGCGCAGCCTGGAAGCGCTGGCCGTGCCTGTCACGCCAATTGAGCGTGGAGCTGGCGCTGTAACACGACGATTCGATCATTGACGGGGCGCAATGCGCCCCTCGATGGTTGCGGGCGCTTTCGGATCGATCGCCAATAGTGGCAAAATGCCTCAACCCCTTGTTTGAGGCATGGATGCTGAAGCTCTCCCTTTTTTCCCTGCGCCAGGCGCTGTTCGGCCTGTCAGTCGTACTGATCGCGTTGCTCGACCCCTTTGGTATCGCCAGCTCGACCGACGATGCCTCGTCGCGCTGGCTCAACCGCCTGTTGGCAGCTACCTACGCCGACAAGGGCCAGCAACAGGTCGTGGTGGTCTTGATCGACGATGACTACCTGCTGCGCAACGACACCTACTGGCCGCTGCCGTACAACGAGCAGAGCAAGCTGTTCAAACGCCTGCTGGCCTATGAGCCGGCGGCAGTGTTCGTCGACCTGCTCTACAGCCACGACCACTCGCGTGAAATCCCCGGGCAGCCCCCACGCATGGAAAGCCAGCTGCTGGCCAATGTGTTCGAACGCTATCGCCAGCAGGATATCCCGCTGTACCTGGCCGATACCGGCCTGCCGCGGGCAAGCGAAGGCGCGGTCAACACCCTGCCGCGCCTGGCCGAGGTCAGCACACCAGCGCTGGTGAGCTGGAGCGACTTCGGCAACCAGTACCCGCTCGCCGTGAAGACGCCCTTGGGCACGCTGGAAACTCCGGCCCTGCGGCTCTACCGCGACTATTGCCGCCACCAGGCATGCACAGACCTGCCCGCAGACCCCGCCAGGGCTGCCGAGCTTGCTCCGATGACCGTGCAATGGGGCGTGTACCGCTCGCCCGAGCAGGAAAAGGTCGCCGATGTCAGCACCTGCGATATTCCGGGATTGTTCGAGCAACTGAAGCAGGCGGTGTTCTGGAAGCTGGGCAAACAGGCACGGGCGACCTGCGCGTACACCCTGACGCTGTCGCCTACCGACCTTGAGGTCACCGACCCGGACGACCGCAAGCTGCTCGAATCACTGCTGCGCGGGAAGCTGGTCCTGGTCGGCGCGCAGATCGCTGGCACCGGCGACCTCACCCAATCTGCGCTGCACGGCAAGATTCCCGGCGTCTACTGGCATGCCATGGCCCTGGACAACCTGATCAACTGGGGCATGAACTACTACCGGGCCACGCCCAGCCTCGCCGACCTCGGCATTCCGGCAGGCTCCGTCGATGTACTGGATATCCTCGAACTGCTCCTGCTGGGCGGCATCACCCTGCTCAAGGGCAGCCTGGACGCCCCGCTGTTCACCCGCGCGCTGTTCATCCAACGGCGTCGCCCAAGGCTGCGGCCACTGGCTGCCTGGGCCTTGGTACTCGCCGCCATCGTGCTGCTCAGTTGCGGGCTTTGGCACTACAACTACACGCCGGCCAACGTGCTCGGCCTGTTGCTGTTGTCGCTCACGTTGTTCAGCGCAAGGATCCAGGCCCTGTTCGCCAACAGGGCCTGACACCCGGAATTTCTCTATCAAAGGACCCCAGAGATGATCAAGAGCTCCCTATTGCTGCTGTCGCTGCTGGTCAGCCAGAGCGTGATGGCCACCCCCGAGCCGGTAGTCGAAGCCTGGCTGCGCAAGTCGGTGGCAGTGCTGGACGACCAGGGCAAATCGCTGCGCCAGGTCGACAGCAGCAGCCTGCCAAAAGCGCCCAAGGTGCTGCAGTACAACAAGGAGCTGGACATCATCCAGGTAGGCCTGCCCGAGGGTAACGTCTGGATGGACACCATGGCGGTGCGGGTAAACCCGCCGTTGAACATCGTCAAGTTCCCCTGCCAGACCCTGCAAAGCGGCTATTCCGACGACCACCAGAACAACTCGACCATCGGCTACGGCGCCGGGTGCAAGAAATGAGTGCGGGCAAGCTCAAGGGCGTCGCTGCCGCCCTGTCGCTGGCAATGCTCGGCGGCTGCAACACGCTCAATGGGGCCAACGACGCCTTGCAGAACCTGGTCGGCCCCTCGACCCAGTCGCGGCTGGACGGGCGTTATGTCGATCATCAGGACGTGCGTTCGTATTATCGGCTCGACCCACAGAAAACCCAGCAACTGCGCTTGAGCTTCGACGGCCGGGCGATTCCCGCCGACGAGATCCGCCAGCAGAACCTGGTGCGCATCCCGGCCCTGGAGAGCTATCTGCAAGGTATCGTCAACCGCCTGGCCAAAGGCTGGCCGGGGCAGGCACCGAACCTGCAGGTACGCATCGTCGACAGCTACGCCTTCGGCCCCTCGGCCGACCCCTACGGCAACCTGTTCGTGCCGCTGGGCATGCTCGACAACGTCGAGAGCGAGGATGAAATCGCGGCCATGCTCGGCCACGAGATGAGCCACGTGCTGCTGCGCCATCATGATCGCCGGGCAGCGTTCCAGGAGCAGAAACAGTTGCTCACCAACATCACCACCACGGTGGTGATCGCAACCGTGGCAAAGAATACCGGACGCAACAAGCAGACCGGCGCGCTGTTCAGCAAGGACCCGGTGGGTACGCAGAAGGCCATCGGCAATACCGTGCTCTACACCTCGCTGGCCAACAGCTTCTCGGACAATGTCTGGAGCACCGCCTGGGGCCGCACCCAGGAAGACCAGGCTGACCTGCTCGGCGCCGACCTGATGATCCGCGCCGGCTACGCGCCGCGGGCTTCGAGCGTCAGCCTGCAACGCCTGGAAGACTTCCAGGGCAAGCAGAAGCCTTTGCTCGCAAGCTTCCTGCAAGAGCGCCAGACGGCGATGACCGACTCGCTGAAAAAGCTCGACCTCAACCGCACCACCCAGGAACTTCAGACCCTGCTCAACCAGGGCTTGGGCACGGCATTGAACGCCACCGGCCAGTACCTGACCCGCTCGCACATGTCGCCGATCCAGCGAGACGAAGAGCTGCGCCAGTATCTGGACCGCGAATACCAGCAACAGACCCAGGCGCGGGTAAACCGTCGCACCTGGCCGCAGGTGCGCGATTCGGCGACGGTGCAGCGTTCGCTGCAGGCTTACCGTGACGCCTACGCAGCCACCGCCGCACTGGAGCAGAAGAAGACCCGCGAAGCCGAGGCCTTCGTCAGCCGTGCGCTGGCGTCTCCTGTCGGTAACCAGCCAGGCATCCGGCGTGCGGCTTTCGCCGTGCATTCGGCGCAGGGCAACGGCCGCGCGGCCCTCGCCGACCTGCAGGGCATCCAGGACTGGTCGCTGGCAAGCCCGATGGTCTATGACTTGATCATCGGTCATCACCTGCGCAACCGCGATCCCCAGGCAGCGCTGGGGATGATCGACAAGGCCGAACAGAACCTGGGCTCAGAGGAGTTGTTCATCACCGAGAAGCTGCTGGCCAGTCGTCAACTCAAGGCCGATGACCAGGTAAAGCAGGTACTGCGCAAATGCGAGCAGTACCCCAGCCGTAAAGAAGGCTGTCGCAAGCTGGTGCCCAAGTCGGCCTGAGACTTGGGCACACGACGCCTCAGACCTGCGCGCTGCGTCGCAAGCGGCCCTCGATGCGCCGCTTGAGCCCGCGCTGCTCGATGGACAGACGTGAGCCGGCGGCGCGGCTCGCGCGCCCCCAGTCCTCGAGCAGCTCCAGCACCGAGTGGTCGATGTAGCTCAGGTTCGCCAGCGGTACATGCAGATGCGTCCCGGCAGGCACGCTTTCCAGCACCTGGGTCAGGGCAGGCACCTTGAGGAAGGTGGCCGCACCGCTCAGGCGCAGCTCCATGTGCCCATGGCGCGGCAGCTCGACCAGGTTGATCTTGAGGCGCGCCGCCTTGAACGCCAGCTTGAGCAAGGTCAGGGCAAAGCCCAGCAGCACCCCGGTCAGCAGGTCGGTGAAGATGATCGCCAGCGCCGTGGCGGCGTAGGTGAACATCGGCATCCGGCCATAGCGCCCGAGGCCGCGGAAGGCCTTGAAATCGACCAGCTTGATACCGGTGTACACCAGCACGCCCGCCAGGCTTGCCACCGGAATCTGCTGCAGCACGCTGCTCAGCACCACCACGAACGCCAGCAACCACAGGCCATGCAGGATCGCCGAGGCGCGAGTCTTTGCACCGGCCTGAACGTTGGCCGAACTGCGCACGATCACGCCAGTCATCGGCAATGCCCCCAGCACACCGCACAGCATGTTGCCGATACCTTGCGCCGACAGCTCCCGGTCGAAATCCGAACGCTGGCCGTTGTGCATGCGATCCACCGCCGCAGCCGACAGCAGCGTCTCGGCGCTGGCGATGAAGGCCAGGGCGAAGGCGGCCACCAGCAAGGTTGGATCGGCCAGTTTGAGCAGGTCGTCCGGACGGATCCAGTCGATCGCCTCCGACAGGTCTGCAGGCACCTGCACACGGTTGACCGGCAGCGCCAGCCAGATGCTGATCGCGGTCATCGTCGCCACGCCCAGCAAGGCACCGGGGATGAAGCGCAGGCGCTGCGGGCGCCAGCGTTCCCAGCCCCACATCATCGCGATGGTGCCCAGGCCCAAAGCGCCGGCCTGCCAGCCATTGCCGGCGGCTTCAAACGGTAATGCCGAGGCCAGGGTCGCGGGGAAGCCCAGCAGGTTCTCGACCCCCGAGGGCTGTGGCGCGCTATCGAACATGACATGCACCTGCGACAGCACGATCAGCACGCCGATACCGGCCAGCATGCCGTACACCACCGCCGGTGCAGTGACGCGAAACCAGCAGCCCAGGCGCAGCCGCCCGGCCAGCAGCTGCAACAGGCCTGCCAGCAGCAGGATCGGCCCGAGCATGGCCACGCCATGCTGGCGCACCAGCTCGAACACCAACACCGCCAGGCCTGCGGCCGGGCCGCTCACCTGCAGGGGCGAGCCGGCCAGGAAGCCCACGACGATGCCACCGATGATCCCGGTGATCAGCCCCTTGGCGGGCGGCATGCCCGAGGCGATCGCGATGCCCATGCACAGCGGCAGGGCCACCAGGAACACCACGACCGAAGCCAGCAACTCTCGCGGCAAGGCCGCTTTTATCTGTGTCATGTTCACCATAACGCTCCTTTTCTGATTCACGGCCATTCCACTGGCCGACGGCACGGGGATCCCTGAATCGCGCGCAGGCGCGGGCCGCCAGCAGGATTGCCGGCAAGTAGGTCAGGGAAATTCAAGGCAGCAGAAAGCCCTGCCGCGCCTGGTGGGCGCAGCCGGCTATCAAGGTTTCTTCAGGTGTTGGGGTCGCTTAGTAGCGGCCTCTCGGAGTTGCGCACGGCACTGGCTCGCCAGCAGCCAGGGGCAGGAAGCTGTCGCTCGCGGCGTCGTAGGCTTCGATGCGGCTGGTTTCGATATCGTAGATCCAGCCGTGAATGTAGAGCTGTCCGGCCGCCAGGCGCGAGGCGACCGAAGGGTGGGTACGCAGGTGATGCAACTGAGCGATGACGTTTTCCTTGGTCAGCACCTGCATGCTCTCGTGTTCCGTTTCGCACGAGCAGTTGCTCTCGACCACGGTACGCGCCACTTCGGCGTGGCGCAGCCAGGCGGAAACGGTCGGCATCCTGGTCAGCGACTGCGGGTTGAGCACCGCGCGCATCGCACCGCAGTCGGAGTGGCCGCAGACGATGATGTGGTGAACGCCCAAGGCCAACACGGCGTATTCGATGGCGCTGGAAACACCGCCGTTCATCTGCCCGTAGGGCGGTACCACGTTGCCGACGTTACGGGTCACGAACAGATCGCCCGGCGAGCTCTGGGTGATCAGTTCAGGCACGATGCGCGAGTCAGCGCAGGTGATGAACATCGCGCGCGGCTTCTGCGCGGTGGCGAGCTTCTTGAACAACTCCTGCTGCTCGGGGAAAACGTCATGGTGAAACTTCAGGAAGCCGTCGACGATGTGCTTCAGGGCGGCATCGGCGCTCTCGGCGGGAGCGGCCGGAACGGGCTTGGATGGGTCCTTGACGGGCATGATTCATCCTCTTGACGGTTTGTAGGTAAGTTCCATTTTACCGGGGAAAGATTCTGGCTATGCGGAGAATTAGATGACGCGCACAGGTAATAAATCACAGTCGCTGTGGACTGACTTCCTACGCTAGCGGAGAAAACTTAACTGAAACTGAATTCGGAGGCTCTAGAACGGGCGTTCCAGGTTTTCGAGGGGAGGCTTTGATAATAGCAAAAAAGCATCAGCCGCCAATACCCTCCAATGAAATTATTGGTAGGTATTAGTCAGGTTACAGGGTAGTGAAACTGTACGGTGGTGGCCTCTTCGTGGGTGAACCCGCTCCTGCAAGACCTTCAGCGTCTCAAAACAACGCCATCTGCTCCCCAGGTGGGCAGAACGCCGTGCAATCCAGAGCCAACCCCTCCCGCCCTTCAAACCCCAACTGCCGTGACGCCTTGCGAAAACGCTGCGCCAGCAGCTCGGCAAAGACTCCTTCACCCCGCATCCGCGCGCCAAAGCGGCTGTCATACAGCTCACCACCCCGGCTCTGACGAATCAGGCTGAGCACGTGGGCCGCACGCTGCGGATAATGGTCCTGCAACCACTGTTCGAACAACGGCGCCACCTCCAGCGGCAGGCGCAGCATCATGTAGGCGGCGCTCTGCGCGCCAGCTTCCCTGGCGGCCTGAAGCAGGTGCTCCAGTTCGCTGTCGTTGATCATCGGGATCATCGGCGAACACAGCACCCCCACCGGCACACCCGCCTCGCGCAACACGCGGATCGCCCGCAGGCGCGCCTTGGGTGCCGCCGCGCGGGGCTCGAGGGTGCGTTTGAGTTCGTCGTCGAGGGTGGTCAGGCTGATCATCACCCGCGCCAGGCGCTGGCTGGCCAGTTCGCTCAAGAGGTCCAGGTCTCGTAGCACCAGCGAGCCCTTGGTGACAATGGTCACCGGATGGCGGTAGCGCAGCAGCACCTCGAGCAGGCGACGGGTCAACTGATGCTCGCGCTCTATGGGCTGGTAGGGGTCGGTGTTGGCGCCGAGGTTGATCGGGGCGCAGACATAGCCCGGCTTGCTCAACTGCTGTTCGAGCACCTCGGCGGCATTGGTCTTGGCGATGAGCTTGGTCTCGAAGTCGAGGCCGGGGGAGAGGTCCCAATAGGCGTGGCTGGGCCGGGCGTAGCAATAGATACAGCCGTGTTCACAACCGCGGTAAGGATTGATCGAACGGTCGAAGGGCAGGTCGGGCGAGGTATTGCGGGCGATGATGGTCTTGGCGGTTTCGATCCGCACCTCGGTGCCCTGGGTGAGGGGGACTTCCTGGTGCCAGCCGTCGTCCTCGACCACCGAATGGCTGGGGGCGAAGCGGTTGTGCGGGTTGGTGGCAGTACCGCGACCGCGGACTGGGGTTGGTTTCATGGTGGAAAACCCGAATTGCTGTATATGCATACAGTAATCCGGGTTTGCACAGAAGACCAGTGCCGTCAGGCGGACGGGGTCAATCCGGCTTCTTGAGCTTCGGATTCGGGAAGAACTGAACCGTCTGCACCTTTACCGGCTCGGCCTTGACCGCTTGCTGGTTTACCCGGGTACCGAGCTCCTTGGGCACCGACAAGCCCTGCTCGTTGAGGGTGTCGGTGAAGCCGCAGGCCACACACTCGCGGTGTGGCACGCCGTCTTCGTTCCACATCATCAGCTTGTCGGGCTCGCTGCACGCCGGGCATACCGCCCCGGCGATAAAGCGTTTCTTGGTCTTGATCACGCCGCCCTCACTCATGCCGCCGCATCCTCGGTCAGGCCACTATGACGCAGCAGCGCATCGATGGAAGGCTCACGACCACGGAAATCGACGAACAGCACCATTGGCTCGCGCGAACCGCCCCTAGCCAGGATCGCCTCGCGGAACGCCCGGCCAGTCTCGGCATTGAGCACGCCTTCTTCCTCGAAGCGCGAGAAGGCGTCGGCCGACAGCACTTCGGCCCACTTGTAGCTGTAGTAGCCCGCCGCATAACCGCCGGCGAAGATGTGCGCAAAGCTGTTGGGGAAGCGGTTGTAGGCCGGCGGACGCATCACCGTGACCTCATCGCGCACGCCCTCGAGCACCTGCAGCACACTGCGGCCGTCGCCATGGGTGGCGTGCAGCTCGAAGTCGAACAGCGAGAACTCCAGCTGGCGCACCATCATCATCCCGGACTGGAAGTTCTTCGCCGCCAGCATCTTGTCCAGCAGGTCCTGGGGCAGCGGCTCGCCGGTCTCGTAGTGACCGGAGATCAGTGCAAGACCTTCAGGCTCCCAGCACCAGTTCTCCATGAACTGGCTCGGCAGCTCGACCGCGTCCCAGGCCACACCGTTGATGCCCGACACGCCGGCATGCTCAATGCGGGTGAGCAGGTGGTGCAGGCCGTGGCCGAACTCGTGGAACAGCGTGGTGACTTCGTCGTGGGTGAGCAGCGCCGGCTTGCCCGGTGCAGCCGGGGTGAAGTTGCACACCAGGTTGGCCACCGGGCTCTGCAAGGCGCCTGCCGCGGTGCGGCGACGGTCGCGGGCACCGTCCATCCAGGCGCCGCCGCGCTTGTTGGCTCGGGCGTAAAGGTCGAAGAAGAAGCGCCCGACGTGCTGGCCGTTCTCCTTGATCTCGAACAGGCGCACGTCCGGGTGCCAGGCGTCGAAGCCCTTGAGTTCGGCGATTTCGATGCCGTACAGGCGCTGGACGATGCTGAACAGGCCGCTCAGCACCTTGTCGATCGGGAAGTAGGCACGCAGGGTTTCCTGCGACACGCTGTAGCGCTGCTCACGCAGCTTCTCGCCGTAATAGCCGGCGTCCCAACTGGCCAGCTCCGGGGTGCCCTGCTCGGCGGCGTAGGCCTTGAGCTGCTCCAGGTCCTGGGCCGCGAACGGCTTGGAGCGCTTGGCCAGGTCACGCAGGAAGCTCAGCACCTGGTCGCTGGATTCGGCCATCTTGGTGGCCAGGCTCAGCTCGGCGTAGTTGGCGTAGCCCAGCAGCGCGGCCAGTTCCTGACGCAGGTCGAGGATCTCGGCCATCACCGGGCCGTTGTCGAACTGCCCGGCGTTCGGGCCCTGGTCGGACGCGCGGGTGCAGTAGGCGGCGTACAGTTCTTCGCGCAGGGCGCGGTCGCTGGCGTAGGTCATCACCGCGTAGTAGCTGGGGAATTCCAGCGTGATCAGCCAGCCGTCGAGGCCTTTGGCCTGGGCAGCGGCGGCCATCTGCGCCTTGGCCGATTCGGTCAGGCCGTCCAGCGCGGCTTCGTCGGTGACGTGCTTGGTCCAGGCCTGGGTGGCGTCGAGCAACTGGTTGGAGAAGCGGCTGCCCAGTTCGCTGAGCTTGCTCTGCACTTCGGCGTAGCGCTGCTGCTTGTCGGCCGGCAGGTCGATGCCCGACAGACGGAAGTCACGCAGGGCGTGCTCGAGAATAGTCTTCTGCGCCACGTCGAAACTGGCGGCCTCGGCGCTGTTGGCCAGCGCCTGGTAGGCATCGAACAGGGCGCGGTTCTGCCCCATCTCGGTGGAATAGGCGCTCAGCGCCGGCAGGCACGACTCGTAGGCCTCGCGCAGTTCCTTGCTGTTGCACACCGCATTGAGGTGGCTGACCGGGCTCCAGGCCGCGCCCAGGCGGTCGTTGAGTTCGTCCATCGCCAGCACCAGGCCGGCCCAGGAGGGATTCTTGCCCTGCTGCGCGAGGATATCGGCGATGGCCTTGCGGTTGTCGGCCAGGATCTGCTCGATCGCCGGCAGCACGTGTTCGGCGCGGATTGCGGAGAAGGGTGGCAGGTCGTGGGACTGCAGAAGCGGGTTGTTCGCACTCACGGTTTGGATACCTTGGCAGGAGAAACACGGGACCATCTTAATTACAATCGACGCCGACCGCAGCAGGCAGCCTGCCTATCGGCATTGCAGAGGGACACTATCATGGCCATCCGGACCTTCCGGGAACACACGCCGAAAGTCGGCCCACGCGCCTTCGTCGACCGTTCGGCGGTGGTGATCGGCGACGTGCAGATCGGTGAAGACAGCTCGGTCTGGCCGCTGACCGTGGTGCGCGGCGACATGCACCGCATCCGCATCGGCGCGCGCACCAGCGTGCAGGATGGCAGCGTGCTGCACATCACCCACGCCGGCCCCTTCAACCCGGACGGCTTCCCGCTGATCATCGGCGACGAAGTGACCATCGGTCACAAGGTGATGCTGCACGGCTGCACACTGGGCAACCGGATCCTGGTCGGCATGGGCAGCACCATCATGGATGGCGCCATCGTCGAGGACGAGGTGATCATCGGCGCAGGCAGCCTGGTACCGCCCGGCAAGCGCCTGGAGAGCGGCTACCTGTATGTCGGCAGCCCGGTAAGGCAGGCCCGGCCGCTGAACGAAAAGGAACGCGCGTTCTTCCCCTACAGCGCCAGCAACTACGTGAAGCTCAAGGACCAGCACCTGGCCGAAGGCTACGATCAACCGGAATGACGCATTCGCGGGCAAGCCCGCTTCCCCAGGCTCTTTGATTATCCTGTGGGAGCGGGGCTTGCCCGCGAAGCAGTCGACGCAAGACTTGAGTGGAACCGCATACATGCACCAGCAAAACATTCTCTTCGACCTTGACGGCACCCTTACCGACCCACGCCTGGGCATCACCCGCTCGATCCAGTACGCCCTGGCCAAGCTGGGTATCGACGAGCCCGACCTGACCCGCCTCGAGCACTTCATCGGCCCACCCTTGCTGCAGGCCTTCATGCAGTTCTACGGCTTCGACGAGGCCAAGGCCTGGGAGGCGGTCAACTTCTACCGCGAGCGCTTCCGGGTCACCGGCCTGTACGAGAACCTGGTATTCGACGGTGTGCCGGAACTGCTGCAAGCGCTCAATGGCCAGGGCCGCACCCTGTACGTCGCAACCTCCAAGCCTTGGGAGTTCGCCCGCGAGATCGCCCGCCATTTCGCCTTCGACCGGCATTTCAAGGTGATCTACGGCAGTGAGCTGGATGGCACCCGCACCAACAAGGTCGAGCTGATCCGCCACCTGCTGGACGAAGAATGCCTGGACCCGGCGCAGACCCTGATGATCGGCGACCGCAAGCACGACCTGATCGGCGCCCGCAGCAATGGCCTGCAGGCTGTAGCGGTGGGCTACGGGTTCGGCAGCCGCGAAGAGCTGGTGGCCGAGGCGCCGGAGTTTCATTTCGACACAGTGGCAGATTTGCACCGGGCGTTCATCAAGGCTTGATGGCCACGGGGCCGCGCGCGGCCCCGGCATATCACGGCTGTGCCATCAACCGCTGCAAGGCCGCTTTTCGCTGATCGATCGGCTGCTGCCCCAAGTGCTCGACCCGCTGATAGAACATCGTCCAGTCCCCGCCTGCCTCCCGAAACAACGCCGCAAACGCCGGCACCCACTGGTCATACAGGCCGAACGGCAGCAGCTTGGCGTTGCTCATCGGCCCATACACCCAGGCGTCATAACGGCGATCACCGGCCCAGTCCCGATCGCGCAGCTCGCAGTATTCACGTCGCAATCGCGCGAACTCGGCCTGCTTGGCCACCCGCTTGTCGGCATCAGCAAGCGTCCCGGCATAGATCGCCTGCAGGCGCTCGCGACTCGCCAGCACCAGGCGGATGAACTGTTCACGCTGCCGCGCCCCATCCTCGTGAGCCGCCGCAAGCCCGCGCGCCATGCGCCATTGCCGCGTGCCCTCCTGTTCGACGAAGGTGGCGAAGGACTCGTTGAATTCGGTGTCGTCCTTCACGTAGAAGCGCTGGTGCGCCAGCTCGTGAAAGATCAGCGTGGCCAGGCGCTCCTCGCCCCAGCCCACCATCGACGAGAGGATCGGATCGTCGAACCAGCCCAGGGTCGAGTAAGCCTCGACACCCCCGACGTACACATCCAGCCCCTCCTCGCGCATCAGCGCTGCCGCGCCGCGCGCCGCACCCTGGCGGTAGTAGCCGCGGTAGGCGACGCAACCGGCGATGGGGAAGCAGTGAGTGACCGGCTGCAGCGACAACTCCGGCGTGGCGAACACATTCCACACCACATAAGGCCGGCCAAGATCGGCGTACACCCGGTAGCTACGGTTGTCCGGCAGCTTCAGGTGCTCGCTGGCGAAGGTGCGGGCCTGTTCGGCATGCAGCAGGCGCTGGCGCAGCCGTTCGTCAGTCGCAGGATCGGCCAGCATGCGCTCCACCGGCTGGCGTGCACGCAGCAGTTGCCATTGCCCTTCGGCCAGTTGGCCGTAGTAGCCGAGGCTGCCGCAACCGCTCAGCAGGAGCGCGGCCAGCAGCGGAACAAAAGGGCTGAAAACGCGGTCGAGAGCCCGGTGGCCTGAGCGCTGTAGCAGAAAAAGTCGAAACATCAGGGCTGTTCATCCCGCTCAAGGCCTGTGCGTTCCAAGACTATCTCGCCAGGGGACCCTTTCGCCATGCGTACACTGTTTGCCGTCGGCACCTTCGGGCTGCTGAGCGCCTGCTCCACCTTGCCCGACCCCGATCCCAACCAGGCCTGGATCGACCTCGCCCGCGACGACGACACCTCGCTGCACGCCGTGCAGGTGGACGAGCGCGACTGGGCCGACAACCGCTATTTCGAAGTGCCGCCAGGTAGCCATGAACTGACGGTGCGTTACCAGTTTCCAGTCTCCCCGAGCAATATCGGCCCGGTCGACGAGCCACTGTGGCGCGACTGCCAACTGAACCTGACCTTCAAGGACTTCAGCGCCGGCCAGCGCTACAGCCTGCAAGCCGGCAGCATTGGCTTGCGCCCTTGGGTGAAACTCTATGACGGACAGCAGAAACTGATCGGCCAAGGCCTGCCAGCGGGCTGTCAGCGCACCTGATCAGCGCTATGCTTGTAACCTGTGACCCGCAAGCGGAGTGTCCTCATGCGCCAGCCCATGATGCTGATCGCCCTCAGTGCACTGGGGGCTTGCGCCAGCCCCTTGCCACCCAAAGACCCGGCCCAGGCCTGGGTTGATCTCTACACCGTCACCCCCGGCCGCACCATCATGGCCGACAAGCTCGATGGCAAACGCCTCGACGACGGCCGCTACTTCCAAATCACGCCGGGCCGCCACGAACTGGTGGTGCGCTTCGACTACGAGCTGACTGCCGGGCTTTTCACCACCAGCCCGACCGAGCGCACCTGCTACCTGACCGTGCGCTTCGACAACTTCAAGGCCGGCGAACGCTATCGCCTCGAAGCCCGGGCCCCGGCGATGCAGCCGCAGGTATACCTGTACGACGCCAATCGCCAGGTGCTGGTAGACGAGCCAAGCAACATCTTCTGCATTCCATGAACAACGGGGTCGCACTGCGACCCCGCTGCAACGACCGCTATTGGTCGTTCTTCTGGTAGATGATCTTCTTGGTCCCGCCATCGCAGCTGCCAACGACCATGTTCTGATCACTGACTTCGCTGTTCGGTACGATTTCCAGGGTGTAGGAAGGCACCCCAGCCGCCTGGATCTTCGCCTCGATCTCGGTCTTGAGCTCCTCGCACGGCTTGACTGCCGCCAGCGCGGAGGTGGTCAGCAACGAAGCCAGCACGGCGAATGCTACGCGGATCATGGAACAGCTCCTCAAAGGGCAGGCAAGCTGCCGACCCTTCCAGACTACAGCAAGCAACGCCTCACCTACGAGAGCAGCGTCGCATCCAGGCTGATCGTCGCGTTGAGTACCTTGGACACCGGGCATCCCGCCTTGGCCTTGTTGGCGATCTCCTGGAACTGCGCCTCACTGGCACCGGGCACTTTGGCCTTGAGGGTGAGGTGCACGGCGGTGATGGCAAAGCCATCGGCCTGCTTGTCGAGGCTGACTTCAGCGATGGTGTCGATGCGTTCAGGCGTCAGCCCGGCCTCACCCAGCATCATCGATAGCGCCATCGAGAAGCAGCCCGCATGGGCCGCGCCGATCAGCTCCTCGGGGTTGGTCCCAGGCGATCCCTCGAAGCGGGTATTGAAGCCATAGGGGTTCTGCTTGAGGGCGCCACTCTCGGTGGACAGCAGGCCCTTGCCATCCTTGAGCCCTCCCTGCCAGATCGCCGATGCTGTCTTTTTCATGATGCCTCCTGGATGTTCAGTGGGTGTCACTACGGATTCTGAGGACACTGCCTACAGCAAGTTCAGATCAATCCATAGCCAACCATTGAATCCATCGCCGGGTGCCCATACAGAGTCACAAAGGCCCTTGGCCAATCACTTTCCTGCGGAGGCTCCGATGACGCAGCTGCGCGACCTGAAGATATCCACCCTCGACCTGGTGCCCGTGCGCGCCGATGCCGGCCCAGCCCAGTCGCTACGCAACTCGCTGGACCTGGCGCAGCATGTGGAGCGTTTGGGCTACAACCGATTCTGGGTGGCCGAGCACCACAACATGGACGGCATCGCCAGCTCGGCGACCTCGGTGCTGATGGGCTATCTCGCCGGCGGGACGTCGCGCATCCGCATCGGCTCGGGCGGGGTGATGCTGCCCAACCATGCGCCGCTGGTGATCGCCGAGCAGTTCGGCACCCTGGCCAGCCTCTATCCCGGTCGCATCGACCTGGGCCTGGGCCGCGCGCCCGGCTCCGACCAGATGACCGCCCGCGCCCTGCGCCGCGAGCGCTCTGGCAGCGCCGACGACTTCCCCGATGATGTCGAGGAACTGTCGCGCTACCTCGGCCCGCGCACCGACGATCAGAAAGTCATCGCCGTGCCCGGCCACGACACCGAAGTACCGATGTGGCTGCTGGGTTCGAGCCTGTTCAGCGCGCAACTGGCCGGCATGCGCGGCATGCCCTACGCCTTCGCCTCGCATTTTGCGCCGCGCTACATGCATGAGGCGATCCGCATCTATCGCGACCATTTCAAGCCATCGACGACGCTGGACAAACCCTACGTGATGCTGGGCATCCCGATGGTGGTGGCGGACAGCGACGAGAAGGCCGAATACCTGGCGACCTCGGTCTACCAGCGCATCCTCGCGCTGATCCGCGGCCAGAGCCTGATGCAGCGCCCACCCGTGCAAAGCATGGACGGGCTATGGCTACCCCATGAGCGTGATGCAGTGGGGAGCTTCCTCGGGCTGGCGATGATCGGTAGCCCGCAGAAGGTACGGGCGAAGGTGGAGGTGCTGCTGGAGCAGACCGGCGCGGATGAGCTGATCTTTACCTGCGATTTGTATGAACATGCGGACCGGCTACGCTCGTACGAGCTGCTGGCGCAGGCGTTGAAGGGCGAGTAAATGCCACTTGCGGGAGGGCGTGCGCCGCGAAAAAAACGTGTGGCCTGTACACGGCAACGCGGTGTCTTTTTCGCGGGTAAACCGGCTCCCACACTTACAGCGTTCGGTTGAGGTCAGCGTCGCCTCAACCCCGGCGATAGACGATTTCCTTGGTCCCGGCCTCGCAACTGCCAATCACCTTGCCGGCCGGCGTGCCCTTGTCGACGATCTCCAGCGTATATCCCTGGACTCCCTTGGCATCGAGCTTGGCTGCAATTTCGCTCTTGAGCTCCTCGCACGGCTTGCCTGCCGCCATGGCACCACCGGCCAGCATCATCAGGCCCACTGCCAGAAACACTTTCTTCATCGTTACCGTTCCTTATGCGGATCAAAAAAGCAGAATAGGGCGCCGGCATGTACCGGTGCCCCATGGAAGTCATACGCCATAAAGCAGGAACAGGCTATCCCCGCACTGTTTCAACTGTTGGCGATGCGGAACCCGACCTTGAGCGTGACCTGGAAATGCGCGGCCTTGTTGTCACGGATGTGACCACGTGTTTCGACCACCTCGAACCACTCCAGGTGCTTGATGCTCTTGCCGGCTTCGGCGAGGGCATTGTTGATCGCATCTTCGATACTCGTGGGCGAGGAACCGACGAGTTCAATCTTCTTGTAGGTGTGATGATCGGACATGAGCGCTCTCCTTGAATGATGTGCTGGATTGAGCCTAGCAGCGCAGGCCCGGTTTACCTGCGAGCCATCGCCTCGGGTGAAAGTTCGATCGCACTTTCGCCACATCGCGCAGTCGCACTCTTTACACCCTACTCAGCGAAGGAGAGTCCACATGGCCCGTAACGCACTGCGCAAGACCTCACTGGAAAGCATGGAAGCTGAGATCGAAAGCCTGCTCAAGACGCTGGAAGACCTCAAAGGCGATGCTTCGGAAGAAACGCAGAAAACCATGAAGGCGCTGCGCGGCAACGCCCAGAACGCTCTCAAGCATTCGCGCAGCCTGCTGACCGACGCCTACGAAGAAGTGAAGACCCGCACCCGGGAAACCGGCATCGCAACCCGTGACTACGCCCAGGAACACCCCTGGACCACGGCTGGCGTGGCCGTTGGCGCATTGGGTCTGCTCGCCGCCTACCTGCTGTGCCGTCGCAACTAACCCTGCGCCTGCAACTCCCGGCGCAACCACTGCGCCAACTGCTCGGCGCGCCCATCTGCGGCGCGCCGCGGCACCCATAGCGCCAACGCCGCCGGCGTCGGCGAAAACCCCCACGGCGCCGCCAGGCGTCCCGCTCGCAGGTCGTCCGCCACCAGCGGTTGCGGCGCGATCGCCACCCCCAAACCGGCCACCGCTGCCTCCAGCAGGTAGTACAGGTGCTCGAATGCCTGGCCGAAGGTCAGCGCACTGGCATCCAGCCCTTGCTGCGCAGCCCAGGTCGGCCACGCCTGAGGGCGCGAGGTGGTGTGCAGCAGGGCTTCGCCCAACAGGGCACGCGCAGGGGCCTGGTGCAGACGCTCGAAGCCGGGAAAGTGCGGGCTGAGCACCGGCCCGATACGTTCCTCGGCCAGCACATGCACCTGCATGTCCGCGGGCCACGGCGGCTCGGCATACACCAGCAATGCATCCAACCCTGGGCGGCGCGGATCGAGATCCCCCTCTCCAGCCGACAAGTGCAGGCGCAGCTCAGGCAGATCGGCCTTCAAACGCCCGAGGCGAGGAATGAACCACCGCGCCAACAGGCTGCCGGAGCACCCCAGTACGAAGGGCGCATCGCTGACATCGCGGCTTAGTTCGGCGCACACACTGCGCAGGCGATCGAAGGCATCGAAGCTGGCATCACGCAGGCGAGTCCCGGCATCTGTGAGTTTGACGCCACGCCCATCCTTGACGAACAGGGCAACGCCCAAATGCTCCTCGAGCACCTTGATCTGCCGGCTCACCGCGCCATGTGTCACGTGAAGCTGTTCGGCGGCCTGGCTGACGCTGTTCAGTCGGGCTGTGGCCTCGAAGGCGCGCAGGGCATTGAGGGGAGGGAGGTCCTGGGGCATTTGACTTGTGAGTTTTCCTGACGAGTTGTCGCAATCTTATCGGTTTTCAGGGGACGTTGCGCTGGGTAGAGTAGGCCCATCGATCAGTGGTGGCCTCTTCGCGGGCAAGCCCGCTCCCACAAGTGCAATGCTGTATTGAGCATCACACCGTTTCTGTGGGAGCGGGCTTGCCCGCGAAGAAGGCAACACGATATCCAATCCAGACCCCTATGGAGCGCCCCATGTCCCAGTCCCAATACCGCCCCGGCCCCGACGCCAATGGCCTGTTCGGCTCGTTCGGCGGCCGCTACGTAGCCGAAACCCTGATGCCCCTGGTCCTGGACCTGGCCCGCGAATATGAAGCGGCCAAGGCCGACCCCGAGTTCCTCGAGCAACTCGCCTACTTCCAGCGCGACTACATCGGCCGCCCCAACCCGCTGTACTTCGCCGAGCGCCTGACCGAGCACTGCGGCGGCGCAAAGATCTTCTTCAAGCGTGAAGAACTCAACCACACCGGCGCGCACAAGGTGAACAACTGCATCGGCCAAGTGTTGCTGGCCAAGCGCATGGGCAAGAAGCGCCTGATCGCCGAGACCGGCGCCGGCATGCACGGCGTGGCCACCGCCACCGTCGCTGCGCGCTTCGGCCTGCCTTGCGTGATCTACATGGGCGCAACCGACATCGAGCGCCAGCAGGCCAACGTGTTCCGCATGAAGCTGCTGGGCGCCGAGATCGTTCCGGTCACCGCCGGCACCGGTACCCTGAAAGACGCCATGAACGAGGCCCTGCGCGACTGGGTCACCAACGTCGAAGACACCTTCTACCTGATCGGCACCGTGGCCGGCCCGCACCCTTACCCGGCGATGGTTCGCGACTTCCAGTCGATCATCGGCAAGGAAACCCGCGCCCAGTTGCACGAGAAGGAAGGCCGCCTGCCGGACAGCCTGGTCGCCTGCGTCGGCGGCGGCTCCAACGCCATGGGCCTGTTCCACAACTTCCTCGAAGACGAAAGCGTGCAGATCATCGGCGTCGAAGCCGGTGGCCATGGTGTGCACACCGACAAGCATGCCGCCAGCCTCAATGGTGGAGTCCCTGGCGTACTGCACGGCAACCGCACCTACCTGCTGCAGGACGACGATGGCCAGATCACCGATGCCCACTCGATTTCCGCAGGCCTGGACTACCCCGGCATCGGCCCCGAGCACGCCTACCTGCACGAAGTGAAGCGGGTCGAATACGTCAGCATCACCGACGACGAGGCCCTGGATGCCTTCCACGCCACCTGCCGCCTCGAAGGCATCATCCCGGCGCTGGAGAGCTCCCACGCCCTGGCCGAGGCGATCAAGCGCGCCCCGAGCCTGCCCAAGGATCACCTGATGGTCGTGTGCCTGTCCGGCCGCGGCGACAAAGACATGCAAACCGTGATGAACCACATGGCTGCCCAGGAGAAACAGGCATGAGCCGTCTTGAACAACGTTTCGCCGACCTGAAGGCCGAAGGCCGCTCGGCGCTGGTCACCTTCATCACCGCAGGCGACCCTGGCTACCAGGCCTCGCTGGAAATCCTCAAGGGCCTGCCCGACGCCGGCGCCGACGTGATCGAGCTGGGCATGCCCTTCACCGACCCGATGGCCGACGGCGTGGCGATCCAGCTCGCCACCCTGCGCGCCCTGGAAGCCGGCCAGACCCTGGCGAAAACCCTGGAGATGGTCCGCGAATTCCGCGTCGGCAACCAGACCACGCCGATCGTGCTGATGGGCTACTACAACCCGATCCATCGCTTTGGCGTGGAACAGTTCGTCGCCGAGGCGAAGGCCGTTGGCGTCGATGGCCTGATCATCGTCGACCTGCCGCCAGAGCACGACGCCGAGCTGGCAACCCCGGCCCAGGCCGCGGGCATCGACTTCATCCGCCTGACCACCCCGACTACCGACGACGTGCGTCTGCCACGCGTGCTCGAGCGCAGCTCGGGCTTCGTCTACTACGTGTCGGTGGCGGGTGTAACCGGGGCGGGCTCGGCGACCACCGAGCACGTCAAGGAGGCCATCGCCCGCCTGCGTCGCCATACCGACCTGCCGATCAGCGTCGGTTTCGGCATCCGCACGCCGGAGCAGGCTGCAGCGATCGCCAAGCTGTCCGATGGCGTGGTGGTGGGCTCGGCACTGGTCGACAAGATCGCCCAGGCCAAGTCACCCGAGCAGGCTGTGAGCGATGTACTGAGCCTGTGCTCGGCGCTGGCTGAAGGGGTGCGCGGCGCTCGGGGCTGACCCGGTAGCGCTTTCTTCGCCGGTGAACCCGCTCCCACAGGAATGACACCGAACCCTGTGGGAGCGGGTTTACCGGCGAATCGACCACCGCTATTGCTTGAAGATCGACAGGTCCAATGGCCTGATCGCCCCCATCCAGATCGCATGATCGCGATGGTCCGCCAGCTCATCGCCGGTCAGTGGATGCAAAAACACCACCAAGCCCCTGCGATACAGCGCCAGCCACGGCAACACCACACCCACCACCTCCGGCCCGAAGGCCAGTTGGCAACTCCAGTCCGGGTGCGGGCCGACCGGTTTCTGGTGCATGCGGCCCATGGTCACGGGGAACAGCCGAGCCGCCTCTTCGCACAGTTGCCGGGCTTGTTCCTGGGTCGAGGCGTCGTAGTACACGTGGGCATGGTAGCCCTTGATCCTTTGCACGATAGCTCCTGAAATGCGGGGGGTTGCGGGTAGGACTATACGCCGGAGGGCCTCGTCGCGGGCCTGCTCCGTGACGGCATCACTGAGTCCCTCGCTCGCGCTCCAGCCACTCCACGAACCGTTCGATCAACGCCCCACGCCGCTTGCGCGGGGGCAACACCACGTAATACCCACGCGACGAACGCAGACTCCCTTCCACCGGCCGGCACAGCAATCCCTGCTCGACCAGCCCATCGACCAGATGCCCCCAGCCAATCCCGACACCTTGCCCGGCGATTGCCGCCTGGATCAGCAGGGTGTAGTTGTCGAACCGCAGCTGCCCCGGTGGCGGCGGGCTGGCCAGGCCAAAGCCACGAAACACTCCGGCCCAATCGAACCAGCGGCTGGCCTGCTCACCGCGCAAATGCAACAACGGCAAGCGTTGCAAAGCCACGGCTGACAAGGGTTTGCCATCAGTCAGCCGAGGGCTGCAAACCGGAAAGACCTCTTCATCGAACAACCAGCGGCTTTCGCCCTGATGAAAGCGCCCGTCGCCAAACAGCACGGCCACATCGATATCGGGCCGCAGCATCCCCTGGCTGCGCTCGCCGGTCACCAGGCTCACGTCCACCTGTGGATAAGCCTCGTGAAAACGCTGCAGCCGGGGCATCAGCCAGAAGGCGGCAAAGGCGAAGTCGGTGGCCACCTGCAACACCTCGCGCTGCCCGCGACCGCTGGCCTCGGCAATGCCTTCATCCATCGCCTGCAAACCCTGGTGGACCTGCTCGAACAGCGACTGGCCCGCATCCGTCAGCGCGATACCCCGGTAGATCCGGTCGAACAGGCGCGTGCCCAACTGCGCCTCGAGCCGCTTGACCTGCTGGCTCACAGCCGGCTGAGTGGTGCCCAGCTCCAGTGCCGCCGCCGTAAAACCGCGCAGACGCGCCGCCGCCTCGAACACACGCAAGCTTTCCAGTGACATGCCCGCAAGGTGCTCAAACATAAGCTCAGCTAATCCCAGTCATTGCCCGCCATGGGCTTTACCCATGTTATCCACAGTCGCATCCTCGATCGCAAGCAATTCACATAACGTTCGACGATGGAAGGGCACCCCATGAAGCAACCCAATATCCTGTTCATCATGGCCGACCAGATGGCCGCGCCCATGCTGCCGATCTACAACCCCTCGCCGATCAGGATGCCCAACCTCGCCCGCCTCGCCGAACAGGCAGTGGTCTTCGATTCGGCCTACTGCAACAGCCCGCTGTGCGCGCCGTCGCGCTTCACACTGGTCAGCGGCCAGTTGCCCAGCCGTATCGGCGCCTATGACAACGCCGCCGACTTTCCCGCCGACATCCCCACGTACGCCCACTACCTGCGCCGCCTCGGCTACCGCACCGCGCTGTCGGGCAAGATGCACTTCTGCGGCCCTGACCAGTTGCACGGCTATGAAGAGCGCCTGACCAGCGACATCTATCCCGCCGATTTCGGCTGGGCGGTGAACTGGGACGCCCCCGAGGTGCGCCCGAGCTGGTACCACAACATGTCCTCGGTGCTGCAGGCCGGGCCGTGCGTGCGCACCAACCAGCTGGATTTCGACGAGGAAGTAGTGTTCAAGGCGCAGCAGTACCTGTACGACCACGTTCGCGAGGATGACGGTCGCCCGTTCTGCCTGACCGTCTCGATGACCCACCCGCACGACCCCTACACCATCCCCCGGCGCTACTGGGATCTCTACGAGTCTGTGGATATCCCCCTGCCACGCGACGAAATCGCCCAGGACCAGCAAGACCCTCACTCGCAGCGCCTGCTAAAGGTCTATGACCTGTGGAACAAGCCGCTGCCTGTGGACAAGATCCGCGACGCGCGCCGCGCCTACTTCGGCGCCTGCAGCTACATCGACGACAACATCGGCAAGCTGCTGCAGACCCTCGAGGATTGCGGCCTGGCCGACGACACGCTGATCGTGTTCTCCGGCGACCATGGCGACATGCTTGGCGAGCGCGGGCTCTGGTACAAGATGCACTGGTTCGAGATGTCGGCGCGGGTGCCGCTGCTGGTCCATGCGCCCAAGCGTTTCGCCGCGGCGCGGGTCAGTGCCAGCGTGTCCACCTGTGACCTGCTGCCGACCCTGGTCGAGCTGGCAGGCGGGGCTGTGGATAACAGCCTGCACCTGGACGGCCGCTCGCTGCTCGGCCACTTGCAAGGGCAGGGCGGGCACGATGAGGTGATTGGCGAATACATGGCCGAGGGTACGGTCGGGCCGCTGATGATGATTCGGCGTGGCGCGTACAAGTTCGTGTACAGCGAAGACGACCCGTGCCTACTCTACGACCTGAGCCGCGACCCGCACGAGCGGGAGAACCTCACCGGCAGCCCGGACCACCAGGGCTTGCTGCAGGCATTTGTCGATGAAGCCAGGCAACGCTGGGACGTTTCCAGCCTGCGCCAGCAGGTGCTGGCCAGCCAACGCCGCCGCCGTCTGGTGGCCGAGGCCCTGGCCATCGGCAAGCTGAAAAGCTGGGATCACCAACCCTTGGTCGACGCCAGCCAACAGTACATGCGCAACCATATCGATCTCGATGACCTCGAGCGCAAGGCACGTTATCCACAGCCCGCACCCATGGATTGAGAAGAGAGGCCGCCATGCAGAAGTTCTCCACCGCCGTGATCGCCCTGGCCCTGGGCCTGAGCGCCCTGACCGCCCAAGCGGCCGACAGCGACACGCAATGCAGCACCGTCAAACTGGCTGACCCCGGTTGGAGCGATATCGCTTCCACCAACGCCATCACCCGCCTGCTGTTCGAAAGCCTGGGCTACCAGGTGAAGATCGACAGCCTTGCTGTACCGATCATCTATGGCGGCCTGAAAGACGGCCGCGTGGATGCCTTCCTCGGCAACTGGATGCCCGCGCAGCAGGGCTTTCATGACAAATTCATCGCCACCGGCGACGTGAAACAATTGTCGCGCAACCTCGAAGGCACCGAGTTCACCCTGGCAGTGCCCGACTACGTGTGGAATGCCGGCATCAAGGACTTCGCCGACCTGCAGAAACACGCCGAGCAGTTCGACAAGAAACTCTACGGCATCGGCTCCGGCGCGCCGGCCAACCTGTCGCTCAAGGAAATCATCGACAAGAATGAGTTCAACCTCGGGCAGTGGAAGCTGATCGAGTCCAGCGAGCAGGCGATGCTGGCGCAGGTCGACCGCGCCGTGAAGAAGAACCAGTTCATCACCTTCCTCGGCTGGACACCGCACCCGATGAACGTGAAGCTGAAGATGCACTACCTCACCGGTGGCGAGAAATGGTTCGGCAGCAAGGGCGAGGTGTTCACCCTGGTGCGCAACGGTTATCCACAGGCCTGCCCGAATGCCGCGAAACTGCTGGGCAACCTGGCATTTACCCTGGATATGGAGAACGCCATCATGGCCGAGGTCGTGGACAAGAAGGTCAGTTTCGACCAGGCAGCCAAGGCGTGGGTGAAGGCGCATCCACAAGTCCTGGAGGCGTGGCTCGCCGGCGTGAGCAGCAAGGCTGGCGGTGATGCACTGGAGGCCGTCAAGGCCAAACTCTGATTGCCCGCTGCCGCGGTGGGTATGAATCCGCTCCAGGAAGGGGCAAAACTCAGGATTGTGAATAACCCATGCCCCGCCTGACCCAGTTGCTGCCCTTCCTGACCTGGCTTCCCCGGCAATCGCGCCGCAGCCTGCGCCAGGACCTGCTGGTGGGTCTGAGCGGCGCGATTCTCGCCCTGCCGCAGTCCATCGCCTATGCGTTGATTGCCGGCCTGCCCGCCGAGTACGGCCTGTATGCGGCCATCGTGCCGGTACTGATCGCCTGCCTGTGGGGGTCGTCGTGGCACCTGATCTGCGGTCCCACCGCCGCTATCTCCATCGTCCTCTACGCCAGTGTCAGCCCGCTGGCCGTGGCCGGCAGCAGCGACTACGTGACCCTCGTCCTGCTGCTGACCTTTCTTGGCGGGGTGTTCCAGCTGCTGCTCGGGCTGCTGCGCTTCGGCACGCTGGTCAACTTCGTCTCCCATTCAGTGGTGCTCGGCTTCACCCTGGGCGCCGCCATTGTCATTGCCCTTGGCCAGTTGCCGAACCTGATGGGCATCGACTTGCCCAGCCAGGCCACGGCACTCAAGACGGCCCAGGACCTGTTCGCCCATGCCCGCGAAGTGGACCTGCCCTCGCTGGGGCTGGGCCTGGCCACCTTGCTGATCGGCATCGCCATCAAGCTCCTGCGCCCGCGCTGGCCGGCGCTGTTGATAAGCCTGGTACTGGTGAGCCTGGTGGCGTGGCTGCTGCCCGGATACTTCGCTCACGTGCCCCGCGTTCCCGCATTCAGCGGCCATCTGCCGCCCCTGAGCCCGCTGCCGTTGCTCGATCTGGACCTGATCCTGCGCCTGCTGCCCAGCGCCGTGGCGGTGGGCATGCTCGGGCTGGTCACCAGCCTGTCGATCGCCCGCTCGTTGTCAGCCCGTTCCGAACAACTGATCGACGCCGACCAGGAGATTCGCGCCCAGGGTGTTTCCAACATGGTCGGGGCGTTTTTCTCGGGTTATCTGTCGTCTGGTTCGTTCACCCGCTCCGGGCTGAGCTTCGAGGCGGGCGCCCGCTCCCCTATGGCCGGGGTGTTCTCGGCGCTGTGGGTGGCGCTGTTCGCCGTGGCCGGTGCCGGGCTCATCGCTCACCTGCCGATCCCGGCGATGGCCGGCAGCATCCTGCTGATTTGTTGGGGACTGGTGGATCACAAGGCGATTCGCGCGCTGTTCCGCGTCAGTCGTTCAGAGTTCCTGGTGATGGCGCTGACCGCGGCGGCAACCCTGTTACTGGAGTTGCAGACGGCGATCTACGCGGGAGTGCTGGCGTCGCTGTTCTTCTACCTCAAGCGCACCTCGCGGCCACGGGTGCAGCAGAGCCGTGAAGGGGAGGCGGACGTGCTGCGGGTCGGTGGCTCGATCTTCTTCGGTGCCGCGCATTATCTGCAGGTACGCCTGCAGCGCTGCCAAGGGCCACATGTGGTGATCGACGCGCGGCAGATCAACTTCATCGACTATTCGGGTGTGGATATGTTGCACCGCGAGGCGCGGCGGCTGATGCGCAATGGCGGCAGCCTGACCCTGCATCGGGCCAGGCCCCAGGTGGTGGAGGAGTTGCAGAAGCTGGAGGGGATCGACGGGTGTCCGATCAGGTTCGAGGAGTAATCTCTACCCCCGCGCCAACTGCCTCCGCAATTCATCCAGCACCGGCCCGGTGTCAGGCCGAACCCCGCGCCAGACGTAAAACGCCTCGGCCGCCTGCTCGGCGAGCATTCCCAGCCCATCCAGCACTTTCGCCGCCCCAAGCTTCGTCGCCCACTGGCAGAACGGCGTCGACTCCTTGCCATACATCATGTCGTAGCACACGGTGCGACCGGCCTCGACCAGACTCTCGGCGATCGGCGGCAACTCCCCCGAAAGGCTCGCCGAGGTGGCGTTGATGATCACGTCCACCGGCTCCTGCAGCCAGGCAAAACCGCTGGCGACCACCGGCCCGAGTTCATCGAACTCGCGCGCCAGCTGCTCGGCCTTTTCCACCGTACGATTGGCGATCACCAGCGATTGCGGCTTATGCGCCAGGATCGGCTCCAGCACGCCACGCACCGCACCACCTGCGCCGAGAATCAGGATGCGCTTGCCCGCCAGCGTGACCCCGGCATTCACCGTCAGGTCGCGCACCAGGCCTGCGCCATCGGTGTTGTCGCCCTGCAGCGTGCCATCGGCCAACAAGGTCAGCGTGTTGACCGCGCCCGCGCGTTGCGCCCGTGGCGTGAGGCTGTCGCACAGGCGGTACGCCTCTTCCTTGAACGGCACGGTCACGTTGGCGCCGCTGCCCTGCTTGAAGAAGCCGCGGGCGCAGTCGCTGAACTCGTCCAGCGGCGCCAGCAGGGTGCTGTATTCCAGATCCTGGCCGGTCTGCTCGGCGAACAGGCGGTGGATCAGCGGCGACTTGCTGTGGCCGATGGGGTTACCGAAAACGACGTACTGGTCCATGAGAAATCCTCGGTTATCCACAGATTTACTGGCCGAGCCAGTCGCGGTCCTGCAGGAAGTACTCGGTCAGGCGCGCTTCCTCGCTGCCAGGGGTGGCCTTCCAGTCGTAGCCCCAGCGAACCTGCGGCGGCAACGACATGAGGATGGATTCGGTACGTCCGCCGGATTGCAGGCCGAACAGCGTACCGCGGTCGTAGACCAGGTTGAACTCGACATAGCGCCCACGGCGATATTCCTGGAATTCGCGCTGCTGCGCGGTGTAGGGGGTGTTCTTGCGCCGCTGCACGATCGGCAGGTAGGCCTCGATGTAGGCATCGCCGATGGCACGGATGAAGGCGAAGCAGGTGTCGAAATCCCACTCGTTCAGGTCATCGAAGAACAGCCCGCCAATGCCACGGGGTTCGCCGCGGTGCTTGAGGTGGAAGTAGCGGTCGCACCAGGCCTTGTAGCGCGGGTACACGTCGGCGCCGAAGGGGGCACAGGCCTGTTCGGCGACGCGGTGCCAGTGGATGCAGTCTTCCTCGTTGCCGTAGTACGGGGTCAGGTCGAAGCCGCCGCCGAACCACCACACCGCCTCTTCGCCCTCTTTCTCGGCGATGAAGAACCGCACGTTGGCGTGGGACGTCGGCACATGCGGGTTGTACGGATGGATCACCAGCGACACGCCCAGCGCCTCGAAGCCACGCCCGGCCAGCTCCGGACGGTGCGCGCTGGCCGACGGCGGCAAGCCTGCGCCGAACACGTGGGAGAAGTTGACCCCGCCTTTCTCGATCAGCTTGCCCTCGCCGATCACCCGGGTGCGACCACCGCCGCCAGCATCGCGAATCCAGGCGTCCTCGACGAAGCGGGCGCCGCCGTCCTCGGTTTCGAGGGCGGCGCAGATGCGGTCTTGCAGGTCGAGCAGATAGGCCTTCACGGCCTCGGTGCGGCTGGTCATCGGGTCACCTGGGAAGGGCAGGGAGGAATTCGCCGCGTAGCATACCACCGGCCAGCGCCGCGCCGCAGTTGACGGCAGTCAAGCAAAGGCGTCCGATAGAGGGCCTTTGCGATGACGACAACAGGAGTGTGTGATGGCCAAGCGTATTCAGTTCAGCCAGCATGGCGGCCCGGAAGTCCTGCAGCTCGTGGACTTCGAACCGACACCGCCCGGCCCGCAGCAGGTGCGCGTGCGCAACCATGCGATCGGTCTGAACTTCATCGATACCTATTTCCGTGGCGGGCTCTACGCGCCGCCATCACTGCCTTCAGGCCTGGGCACCGAAGGTGCGGGTGTAGTCGATGCGGTGGGCGAGGGCGTCACCCGCTTGAAGGTCGGCGACCGCGTCGGCTACGGCGGCGGGCCGCTGGGCGCCTATGGCGAATACCACACCCTGCCGGAAGCGAACCTGGTGAAGCTGCCTGACAGCATCAGCTTCGAGCAGGCTGCGGCCGTGATGCTCAAGGGCCTGACCACCCAGTACCTGCTCAAGCAGACCTACGCGGTGCAGCCCGGCGACTTCATTCTGTTCCACGCCGCAGCAGGTGGCGTCGGCTCGCTGGCTTGCCAATGGGCCAAGGCCTTGGGCGCCAAGCTGATCGGCACTGTCAGCTCGCCCGAAAAAGCCGAACGCGCCAAGGCGCTGGGGGCCTGGGCGACCATCGACTACAGCCATGAAGACGTGGCCAAGCGGGTGCTGGAGCTGACCGAAGGCAAGAAGTGCGCGGTGGTGTATGACGGCGTGGGTGCCGACACCTGGCTGACTTCGCTCGACTGCCTGCGCCCGCGTGGCTTGATGGTGAGCTTCGGCAATGCCTCCGGCGCGGTGAGTGGCGTGAACCTGGGAATTCTGTCGCAGAAGGGCTCGCTGTACGTGACCAGGCCGACCCTGGCCAGCTACGCCAATAACGCCGAGAACACCCAGGCCATGGCCGATGACCTGTTCGCAATGATTGCCAGTGGCAAGCTGGTGGTGGATATCCAGCAGCGCTATCCGTTGAGCGAGGCGGCGAAGGCACAGGAAGCGTTGTCGGCGCGCCAGACGGTGGGGTCGACGGTGCTGTTGCCCTGAGGACCCCATCGCGGGACAAGCCCGCTCCTACAGGTTCAGCGCCGTTCATGCGTGCCGTGCGGTTCCTGTAGGAGCGGGCTTGCCCGCGAAAAGCACACCACGGTGGATGCCACCCGGCGGTTCGTCGCCCCCGACAAGCCCGCTCACACCGAGGGCTCCGCTCAAGTCATCAGGCTTTAGGGCTACCCGCAGACTCGATCCCATCCAGCATCGCTTCGACCAGGCCCTCTGCCAGCTCGATGGCATGCAGGCTCGACCAGAACATGCCCCGACCGCTGTCGCTCAGGTGGTCAATGGCTTTGATGCCAGTGTCGTAGGCACAGCGCAGGTAGAGCGCGACGTGGACCAAGGCGTCGTGGGGGTCGATGTCGGGGTTGACGGTGAAGAGCGGGAGATGGCCGGCATCGCAGCGGCCGAAGGGGTGGGTGGTGGTTTTGGGGAGTGGTGGATCAGGAATCAGCTTATCGGTCATGTCATTTCTCGCTCGATATTTGCTGACACAACACTCGTTACCACACGAATGAGGGTGGCAGCTGTACACGGGGTGGTAAGCCGGAGGAGAAAAGACAAAGACCCCGGTAGGCCCGAAGGCCTCCCGCGTACAGCCGCCATGACGGCATTGTCTTTCTCAGTTTTCCCGGGTTACCACACCCGATCGCCAAGTTGTTCGGCGACGGTCTGGAGCCTAGAGGTAGACGTTCCCACTGAGAAGGTAATGGCGATCGATAGGCCGCGTAGGATATTTCCCTAAATCAGAAATGTGCAGTCTTGAGGATAAGAATCAGAAAACCCTGATGAGCGGCGCCTCTCTCCCTTGTAGGAGCGGGCTTGTTCGGGGCGCCGAATCGCCGCGAACACCGGCAGAGCCGGTGCCATGCACTGCGGTGGCCTTTTCGCGGGCAAGCCCGCTCCTACAAGTGTCGAACAATCACCCCGGCCGCACTACTTCGCCCGTGACCAGGTCGCGAATCACACTCGGATTCCTGCGTCCGCCCAGCGCGCCGCCGAGCACCAGGTCCAGCTCGTTGTGGAAATACTGTTCCACCCGCAACCGGCTCTTGGCCGCCGGCCGCCCGGCAGGGTTGGCGGAGGTGGAGATCAGCGGCCCCACCAGCGCGCACAGCTCGCGCACCTGCGGATGATCGCTGACGCGCAGCGCCACCGTATCGTGCTGGCCGGTCACCCATTCGGGCAACAGGTCCTGGTGCGGCACCAGCCAGGTGTTCGGGCCCGGCCAGGTGCTGCCCATGCGGTCGATCCAGTCCTGGGGGAAATCCTCGAACAGGAAGTCGAACTGACGGATGTTGTCGGCGACCAGGATCAGGCCTTTATCCACAGGGCGTGACTTGAGCGCCAACAGGCGGTACACCGCATCTTCGTTCCACGGGTCGCAGCCCAGGCCCCAGACCGCTTCCGTTGGATAGGCGATCACCGCACCCGCCTTCACCTCACGCGCGGCTTGTTGCACACGCCAACTGCTCACCATTGCTGTCTCTCCGCTTTAAGCCTGATGCGCAGTGTACTTAGGCGGAACGGGCAAACCAACGTCCGGCTTCGCTGCTGACCCGTCCTTCGAGTTCGAGCTCGGTCAGACTGGCCAGTACCTGGGCCAATGGCAGCCCGCTGCTGTGGGCCAGGCCCTCGCTGGTCTGCGGAGCGGCATGCAGCAGCGCCAGCAGTGGATGGCCCGGTTTCTCCACAGACGCGGGAGGCAGGTTCTGCCAACCGCGCAGGCTGTCGAGGATCTGCCCGACACTCTCCACCAGCAGCGCACCATCGCGAATCAGTTGATGGCAGCCCTTGGCGCCCGGGTGGTGAATGGAGCCGGGAATCGCGTACACCTCCCGTCCCTGTTCGGCTGCCAGCCGGGCCGTGATCAACGAGCCGCTGGCGAGGCTGGCCTCCACGACCAGCACGCCGAGCGACAGGCCGCTGATGATCCGGTTGCGCCGCGGGAAGTTACCGGCCAGTGGTCCGGCGTCCAGCGGGTACTCCGAAACCAGCGCGCTGCCGCTGTCGATCATGGCCCGTGCCAAGTCGCGATGGCGCTGTGGATAAAGTTTTTGCAACCCTGTGCCGAGCACCCCGATCGTGTGGCCGCCAGCGTTCAACGCAGCCCGATGAGCGGCGCCGTCGATACCCAGTGCCAAGCCGCTGGTGATGGTGAACCCGGCCTGAGCCAGGCAACGGGAAAACGCACCGGCCGTATCCAGCGCCGGGGGTGAAGCACGCCTGCTGCCCACGATCGCCAACTGCGGCCGTTCGAGCAGGGCAGGGTCGCCGGCCACGAAAAGCAAAGGCGGCGGATCGTCTATCTCGGCCAGCAATGCCGGGTATCCAGGGCCGTCCCACATCAATAAACACTGGCCCGGACGCTCTAGCCAGGCCATTGCAGCCAATGCGCCATCGCGTACTTGCGCACTGCGCCGGGCGTCTATACTGGAAGCCTTCAGGCCTAGAGCACGCCACGCGCTGGCCGGGGCGCTGAGTGCCGAAGAGGCGCTGCCGAATGCTTCGATGAGGGTATGGAAACGACGCAAGCCAATATCGGGAAGGCGATGCAGACGCAGCCGCGCCTCCAGTTCCGCCGGAGTGCAAGGCGACGAGCGGGATGGGTTCATGGTGGATCGTCCTTGATCGGCAGGAGGCCAATGAAGCGGCACATCCTGTGGATAACTTTGTGAGTAACACTTTGAAAAGCTGTCGATCAAAACGGCAGCTATCAAGCCCATAGAGACCCTAGCCAAGCTTCACAGGTGCCGAATGCTCCATTTCCCTTTATTATGTGTGCTCAGTTTTCAACCAAACGCACAGTGACTGCCTGACCCTATGGCCATCTTGAACATCCTCGAATTCCCCGACCCGCGCCTGCGCACCCTCGCCAAACCGGTAACGGAGTTCGACGACGCCCTGCAGCAGCTGATCGACGACATGTTTGAAACCATGTACGAAGCGCCCGGCATCGGCCTGGCCGCGACCCAGGTCAACGTGCACAAGCAGGTCGTGGTGATGGATCTTTCCGAAGATCGCAGCGAACCGCGAGTGTTCATCAACCCCAGCGTCGAAGAGCTGACCCACGACATGGGGCAGTACCAGGAAGGCTGCCTGTCGGTGCCAGGCTTCTACGAGAACGTCGACCGCCCGCTGCGCGTGCGGGTCAAGGCCCAGGATCGCGACGGCAAGCCCTACGAGCTCGAGGCCGAAGGCCTGCTGGCGGTGTGCGTGCAGCACGAGTTCGATCACCTCAACGGCAAGCTGTTCGTCGACTACCTGTCTCAGCTCAAACGCGACCGGATCAAGAAGAAGCTGGAAAAGCAGCACCGCCAGCAAGCCTGATCCCCACCTTCCAGAAGGCTTGCTCCGGCAAGCCTTTTTCTTTTTTGAAGCGAGAACTCCATGCGCATCGTCTTCGCAGGCACCCCAGAGTTTGCCGCCGAACACCTCAAGGCCCTGCTCGACAGCCCTTACGAAATCGTGGCTGTCTACACCCAGCCCGACCGTCCCGCCGGCCGGGGCCAGAAGCTCATGCCGAGCGCGGTCAAAGCCCTCGCATTGGCCCATGACATACCGGTGTACCAGCCACAGACCCTGCGCAATGCCGACGCGCAGGCTGAACTCGCCGCACTGAAACCGGACCTGATGGTGGTGGTCGCCTACGGCCTGATCCTGCCGCAGGCGGTGCTGGATATCCCGCGCCTTGGCTGCATCAACAGCCACGCCTCGCTGCTGCCACGGTGGCGCGGTGCGGCGCCGATCCAGCGCGCCGTCGAGGCCGGTGATGCCGAGAGCGGCGTAACCGTGATGCGCATGGAAGCGGGCCTGGACACCGGCCCCATGCTGCTCAAGGTCACCACACCGATCAGCGCCGACGACACCGGCGGCAGCCTGCACGACCGCCTCGCCCAGCTAGGCCCTGGCGCTGTGGTGCAAGCCATCGCCGGCCTTGCCGACGGCAGCCTGCAGGGCCAGGTGCAGGACGACGCCCTGGCCACCTATGCACACAAGCTGAACAAGGATGAGGCGCGTCTGGACTGGAGCCGCCCGGCCGTGGAGCTGGAACGCCTGATCCGCGCCTTCAACCCCTGGCCGGTGTGCCACAGCACCCTCGACGGCGAAACCGTGAAGGTGCTGGGCGCGAACTTGTCCACAGGCAAAGGTGAGCCAGGCGAGATCCTCAGTGCCAGCAAGGACGGCCTGGTGGTCGCCTGCGCTGACGGCGCCCTGAGCCTGACCCGCCTGCAACTGCCCGGTGGCAAGGCCCTGGCCTTCAGCGACCTGTTCAACAGCCGCCGCGAGAAGTTCGCAAGCGGCAAGGTGCTCGGCCAATGAACCCACGCCTGGCCGCCGCCCGCGCCCTGGCCGCCGTGCTCAGCGGCAAGGCCTCGCTCAACAGCTCGCTGCCCGCGCAACTGGACAAGGTCGAGGAGCGCGACCGCGGCCTGACCCAGGACCTGGCCTTTGGCACCGCCCGCTGGCAGCCGCGCCTGGACTTGCTTGCCGCACAACTGCTGCAAAAGCCGTTCAAGGCCGCCGACGCCGATGTACAGGCGCTGCTGCTGGTCGGCCTGTACCAGCTGTTCTACACACGTATTCCGGCCCACGCCGCCATCGGCGAAACCGTCGGCTGCGCCGACAAGCTCAAGAAGCCCTGGGCCAAGGGCCTGCTCAACGCCGTGCTGCGCCGCGCCCAACGCGAGGGCGAGGAACTGCTCGCCGGCATGGAGCGCGACCCCGTGGTCCGCACCGCCCACCCGCGCTGGCTGCAGAAGTCGCTCAAGGCGTTCTGGCCGGAGCAATGGGAAGCCATCTGCGCCGCCAATAACGCCCACCCGCCGATGATCCTGCGGGTCAACCGCCGTCATCACAGCCGTGATGCGTATCTGGCGCTGCTGGCCGAGGCTGGCATCGGCGCCAGCGCCTGCCCGTTCAGCCGTGACGGCATCGTGCTGGCCGAGGCCTGCGACGTGCGCGGCCTGCCGGGCTTCGCCGACGGCTGGATCAGCGTGCAGGACGAAGCCGCACAACTGTCGGCCGACCTGCTGGAACTGGCCCCCGGCCAACGCGTGCTCGATGCCTGCTGCGCCCCTGGCGGCAAGACCTGCCACCTGCTCGAAGCCGAGCCGGGCCTGGCGCAGATGGTCGCCATCGACCTGGAGGCCAAGCGCCTGGCGCGGGTACGCGAGAACCTCGACCGGCTGAAGCTCGATGCCGAGCTGATCGCCTGTGATGCTCGCGATACCGCCAGTTGGTGGGACGGCAAGCCGTTCCAGCGCATCCTGCTCGACGCCCCATGCTCGGCGACCGGCGTGATCCGCCGCCACCCGGACATCAAGCTGACCCGTCAGGCCGAGGACATCCCGGCCCTGGCCGCACTGCAGGGTGGGCTGCTCGATGCGCTGTGGCCGACACTCGAAGTCGGCGGCATGCTGCTCTACGCCACCTGCTCGAGCCTGCCGACCGAGAACACCGAAGTGATCGACGCCTTCCTCGCCCGCACCCCCGGTGCCCGTGAGCTCGACCTGGCAACCGAGGCCGGTCTGCGCCAGCCCCACGGCCGCCAGCTACTGGCCCAGGAAGGCGGCCACGACGGCTTCTACTATGCCAAGCTGATCAAGATCGCCGCCTCGCGCGGATAAGAACGAAAGGTAGGGAGTAGCGGATGAAGATCATCATCCTCGGCGCAGGCCAGGTAGGCGGTACGCTGGCAGAACACCTGGCGAGCGAAGCCAACGACATCACGGTGGTCGACACCGATGGCGAGCGCTTGCGTGACCTGGGCGACCGCCTCGACATCCGCACCGTGCAGGGCCGCGCCTCGCTGCCCACGGTACTGCGCCAGGCCGGCGCCGATGACGCCGACATGCTGGTGGCGGTGACCAACAGCGACGAGACCAACATGGTCGCCTGCCAGGTGGCCTATTCGCTGTTCCACACCCCGACCAAGATCGCCCGGGTGCGCGAATCGTCCTACCTCAGCCGCGAGGAGCTGTTCGACAACGACCACATTCCGGTGGACGTGCTGATCAGCCCCGAGCAGGTGGTGACCAACTACATCAAGCGCCTGATCGAACACCCCGGCGCCCTGCAGGTGATCGACTTCGCCGAGGGCAAAGCCCAATTGGTGGCAGTCAAGGCCTACTACGGCGGCCCGCTGGTAGGTCAGCAACTGCGCCAGATCCGCGCGCACATGCCCAATGTCGATACCCGCGTGGCCGCGATCTTCCGCCGCGACCGGCCGATCAAGCCCCATGGCGACACGGTGATCGAGGCTGACGACGAAGTGTTCTTCATCGCCGCGAAGAAAGACATCCGTGCTGTGATGGGCGAGCTGCGGCGTATCGACGAGACCAACAAGCGGGTGGTCATCGCCGGCGGCGGGCAGATCGGCGAGCGCCTGGCCGAAGCCATCGAAAGCCGCTACCAGGTGAAGATCATCGAGATGAGCCCGGCACGCTGCCGGCATCTTTCGGATAACCTCGAAAGCACCGTGGTGCTGCAGGGCAGCGCATCGGACAAAGACCTGATGCTCGAAGAAAACATCGCCGAAGCCGATATCTTCCTGGCCCTGACCAACGACGACGAGGCCAACATCATGTCGTCGCTGCTGGCCAAGCGCCTGGGTGCACGCAAGGTGATGACACTGATCAACAACCCGGCCTACGTCGACCTGGTGCAGGGCGGCGATATCGACATCGCCATCAGCCCGCAGTTGGCGACCATCGGCACGCTGCTGGCCCATGTACGCCGTGGCGATATCGTCAGCGTGCACTCGCTGCGGCGCGGTGCAGCGGAAGCCATCGAGGCAGTCGCCCATGGCGATTCGAAATCGAGCAAGGTGATCGGCAAGGCCATCGAAGACATCGCCTTGCCACCTGGCACCACCATCGGCGCGATCATACGCGACGAGGGGGTGCTGATCGCCCACGACGACACGGTGATCGAGGCGGGTGACCATGTGATCCTGTTCGTTGTGGATAAAAAGCACATTCGCGATGTGGAGAAGCTGTTCCACGTCGGCTTGAGTTTCTTCTAGGAGAAGAAGGCATGCGCGAATCGCTGGAAAAGATGCTGGCCAAGGGTGTGGATAACCCGCTGCTGAGGTTTGGCCTGGGCAAGGCCTGGCTGGATGAAGGCAAGGGCGCCGAAGCCGCGGTGCACCTGGCCAGTTGTGTGCAGCAGGATCCGAAATACTCGGCTGCGTGGAAGCTGCTGGGCAAGGCGTATCAGCTTGAAGGCGATATCGCTGCGGCGCGTAAGGCCTGGGAAGAGGGGATCGTCGCGGCGCAGACACATGGCGACAAGCAGGCCGAGAAAGAAATGACGGTGTTCCTGAAAAAGCTGAACAAAGCCTGACAGACGCCGCGGTCCTTGTAGGAGCGGCGGTTCGCCGCTGCGACTTGTCCCGCGATCGGGCGCGAAGCGGCCGCAACCTCGGCAACCGAGATTTTCCTGATAGATCTCGGCGTCTGGTTTTACGGCCGCTTCGCGCCCGATCGCGGGACAAGCCCGCTCCTACAGAGTGTGGATAACTCAGTACCAGCGCGGCTCGCCGGCCGGGCGCTTCTTGAAGCGCTTCATGCTCCACATGTACTGGCTCGGATACTCGCGCACATAGCGCTCGACCACACGGCTCATGGCCGCTGCAGCCACAGCCACATCCGCGCTGTACATCTCTTCGGGCGCCGCCTCAAGGAACACCTTGAAGCCGGAGCCATCCGGCAGACGCAGGGCATGCAGGAACACACCCACCGCCTTGCCGCCAGCGAGCATGTTGGGCACGAACTTGCTGGTCAGCGCCTGGGTGCCTAGGAAGGGCACGAACACTCCCGCCGACTCGGCCGGCTCAGGGTCGGCAGGAATGCCCACCTGCCCGCCGCGACGCACTTCCTTGATCACGCTGAGAATGCCTTCCTTGGTCGAAGGCGCCACGCGGTTGCCCATCTGCACGCGCTGCTCGCGCAGCAGGTCATCCACCGCCTTCAGCTTGGGCGGACGGTAGAAGATGATCGGCTTGCACTGGTTGCAATAGAAGTGGTTGAGCACCTCCCAGTTGCCCAGGTGGCTGGTGATGCCGACCACCCCTTTGCCAGTGGCCAGGGCTTGCTCGAGCACTTCCAGGCCGTGCACTTCCTTGACCAGCTCCAGCGACTGCTGAGGCGGGCGAATCCAGGCCCAGGCGCTTTCGACGAAAGACTTGCCGATATCCTTCAACGCACGCCCCACCAACTGCTCACGCTCGGCAGGGTTCATCTCGGGGAAGCACTTGGCGAGGTTGATCCGCACCACGTTGCGCGACCCGTTGGGGATTTTCCACATCAGCCAGCCGATACCGGCACCGACGCGCTGCACCGCGCCCCAGGGCAGTTTGGCGAACAGGCGCAGCACCCCGACCATCAGGGCGCCCTTGAACTTTTCCACAGGCCAATTCCTTATTTCTGCAAGGCGCGCATTGTAACGCCTCAGCGCACCAGCGCGGCGTAGCGATCGCAATCGGTGGTGTGGTCCATGACCATGCCGGTGGCCTGCATGAAGGCGTAGCAAATGGTCGGACCGACGAAGGTGAAGCCTTTTTTCTGCAGGGCCTTGCTCATCGCCTTGGCTTCGTCGGTGATCGCCGGGATATCGGCGCGCCCCTGGTAATGGTTGATCTTCGGCTCGCCGCCGACGAACGACCACAGCCACTCGCCGGGGTTTTCCAGCGCCAGCCAGGCGCGCGCGTTGCGGCGCACGGCATTGAGCTTGAGGCGGTTGCGGATGATGCCGGGATCGAGCATCAGCTCTTCTATGCGCTCGTCGCTCATCTCGGCCAGTTGCACCGGGTCGAAGCCTTGCAGCACCTGGCGATAGCGCTCGCGTTTCTTCAGCACGGTGATCCACGAAAGACCCGCCTGGAACCCTTCGAGCAAAAGCATCTCGAAGAGCAACGCCGGGTCGCGCTGCGGGGTTCCCCATTCCTGGTCATGGTAGGCCTGATACAAGGGATCGTCGGTACACCAAAAGCAGCGTGGCATAAGGCTCCAATTACGTAGAGGGCGAGGCGAATCGGGTTATACTCCCGCTCTTTACATCCGCATCCCCAGATACAGGTGAATTTCGTGAGCCAGCCTACGCCAGCCGTGCGTACCTTCCAAGACCTGATCCTCGCCCTGCAGAACTACTGGGCCGAGCAAGGTTGTGTGGTACTTCAGCCCTACGATATGGAAGTAGGCGCCGGCACTTTCCACACCGCCACCTTCCTGCGCGCCGTCGGCCCGGAGACCTGGAACGCTGCCTACGTGCAGCCTAGCCGTCGCCCTGCCGACGGACGGTATGGCGAAAACCCCAACCGCCTGCAGCACTACTATCAGTTCCAGGTGGTGCTCAAGCCGAACCCGGCCAACTTCCAGGAGCTGTACCTGGGTTCGCTGAAAGCCATCGGCCTGGACCCGCTGGTCCACGACATCCGCTTCGTCGAAGACAACTGGGAATCGCCGACCCTGGGTGCGTGGGGCCTGGGTTGGGAAATCTGGCTGAACGGGATGGAAGTGACCCAGTTCACCTACTTCCAGCAGGTTGGCGGTATCGAGTGCTACCCGGTCACCGGCGAGATCACCTATGGCCTGGAGCGTCTGGCCATGTATATCCAGGGTGTCGATTCGGTGTACGACCTGGTCTGGGCCGACGGCCCGTTCGGCAAGGTCACCTATGGCGATGTGTTCCACCAGAACGAAGTGGAGCAGTCGACCTACAACTTCGAGCACGCCAACGTCGAGAAACTGTTCGAGCTGTTCGACTTCTACGAAAGCGAAGCCAACCGCCTGATCAAGCTGGACCTGCCGCTGCCGACCTACGAAATGGTCCTGAAGGCTTCGCACACCTTCAACCTGCTCGACGCCCGCCGCGCCATCTCGGTGACCGAGCGCCAGCGCTACATCCTGCGCGTGCGCACCCTGGCCCGCGACGTGGCGCAAAGCTATCTGCAAGCCCGCGCACGCCTGGGCTTCCCGATGGCCACCCCCGAACTGCGTGATGAAGTACTGGCCAAGCTGGAGGCTGCACAATGAGTGCGCAAGATTTCCTGGTTGAACTGGGCACCGAAGAGCTGCCCCCCAAAGCCCTGGCCTCGCTGGGCGATGCATTCCTGGCCGGCATCGAGAAAGGCCTGCAGGCCGCTGGCCTGAACTACACCGGCAAGTCGGTCTATGCCGCACCGCGTCGCCTGGCCGTGCTGATCCGCCAACTGGACGTGCAGCAGCCTGATCGCAGCATCAACATCGACGGCCCGCCCCGCCAGGCCGCCTTCGACGCCGATGGCAACCCGACCCAGGCCGCACTGGGCTTCGCCAAGAAGTGTGGCGTGGAGCTGTCGGACATCGACCAGAGCGGCGCCAAGCTGCGTTTCTCCCAGCACATTCCGGGCAAGGCCACCGTCAGCCTGCTGCCAACCATCGTCGAAGACTCGCTCAACGACCTGCCGATCCCCAAGCGCATGCGCTGGGCCGCCAGCCGTGAAGAGTTCGTGCGCCCCACCCAGTGGCTGGTGATGCTGCTGGGCGACCAGGTGGTCGACTGCACCATCCTCTCGCAGAAGGCCGGCCGCGAATCGCGTGGACACCGCTTCCACCACCCGGAAAACGTGCTGATCACCACCCCGGCCAACTACGTCGAAGACCTGCGCAAGGCCCATGTACTGGCCGACTTCGCCGAGCGCCGCGAGCTGATCGCCAAGCGCACCGCAGAGCTGGCCCTGCAGCAGGAAGGCAGCGCCATCGTGCCGCCGGCGCTGCTGGATGAAGTGACCGCGCTGGTCGAATGGCCGGTGCCGCTGGTGTGCTCGTTCGAGGAGCGCTTCCTGGAAGTGCCACAGGAAGCCCTGATCACCACCATGCAGGACAACCAGAAGTACTTCTGCCTGCTCGACAGCGAAGGCAAGTTGCTGCCGCGCTTCATCACCGTGGCCAACGTCGAGAGCCGCGATCCGAAGCAGATCGTCGAGGGTAACGAGAAGGTCGTGCGTCCGCGCCTGACCGACGCCGAGTTCTTCTTCAAGCAAGACAAGAAGCAGCCTCTGGAAACCTTCAACGAACGCCTGAAGAACGTGGTGTTCCAGGCCCAGCTGGGTACGGTGTTCGACAAGGCCGAGCGTGTCTCCAGGCTGGCCGCCTACATTGCCCCGTTCATCGGCGGCAGTGCAGCCAACGCCGGCCGCGCCGGCCTGCTGTCCAAATGCGACCTGGCCACCGAAATGGTCGGCGAATTCCCTGAAATGCAGGGCATCGCTGGCTACTACTACGCCGTCAACGATGGCGAGCCACAAGACGTCGCCCTGGCACTGAACGAGCAGTACATGCCGCGCGGTGCTGGCGCTGAGTTGCCGGAAACCCTCACCGGCGCCGCCGTGGCCATCGCCGACAAGCTCGACACCCTGGTCGGCATCTTCGGCATCGGCATGCTGCCGACCGGCAGCAAGGACCCCTACGCACTGCGCCGCGCCGCCCTCGGCGTGCTGCGCATCCTGATCGAGAAGCAGCTGGACCTGGACCTGACCGCTGCGGTCGAGTTCGCGGTCAAGCAGTACGGCGCCAAGGTCAAGGCTGCAGGCCTGGCTGACCAGGTGCTGGAGTTCATCTTCGATCGCCTGCGTGCACGCTATGAAGACGAAGGCGTCGACGTGGCCACCTACCTGTCGGTACGTGCCCTGAAGCCGGCTTCGGCCCTGGACTTCGATCAGCGCGTGCAGGCCGTGCAGGCCTTCCGCAAGCTGCCGGAAGCCGAGGCCCTGGCGGCGGTGAACAAGCGTGTTTCGAACCTGCTGAGCAAGGCCGAAGGCGCCATCGCCGACCAGGTCGAGCCGAAGTACTTCGACAATGCCAACGAGTTCTCCCTGTACTCGGCGATCCAGCAGGCCGACCAGGCCGTGCAGCCAATGGCTGCCGCACGCCAGTACAGCGAATCGCTGGCACGCCTGGCAGCCCTGCGCGATCCGGTCGACGCTTTCTTCGAGGCAGTCATGGTGAACGCCGAAGACGCCAAGGTACGCGCCAACCGTTATGCCCTGCTCAGCCGCCTGCGCGGTCTGTTCCTGGGCGTGGCCGACATCTCGCTGCTGGGGTAAGCCTTGAAACTGCTGATTCTCGATCGAGACGGAGTGATCAATCACGACTCCGACGCCTACATCAAGTCGCTGGAAGAGTGGATCCCCATTCCCGGCTCGATCGAGGCCATTGCGCAGTTGAGCAAGGCGGGCTGGACGGTGGCCGTGGCCACCAACCAGTCCGGCATTGCCCGCGGCTACTACCCGCTGTCCACGCTCGAAGCCATGCACGCGCGTCTGCGCGATCTGGTCGCCGAGCAGGGTGGCGAGGTCGGGCATATCGTCTATTGCCCGCATGGGCCGGACGAAGGCTGCGAGTGCCGCAAGCCCAAGCCCGGCATGCTGCGGGCAATCGCCGAGTATTACCAAGTCGACCTGCGCGGTGTATGGTTCGTCGGCGACAGCACAGGTGACCTGGAGGCCGCCCTGGCCGTCGGAGCACAACCCGTGCTGGTGAAAACCGGCAAAGGGGAGAAGACCCTGAAAAAGGGCATCCCTGAAAACACCTTGATTTTCGACGATCTGGCAGCCATCGCCAGAGAACTTATTTAAAGAGTGCGCCTGTTCGGCGCACTTCCTCAGGCGGGCGCGCCCCGCAACGGTACATGCCACTATGTCGATCCTGCAGGCGATCAGAATCTTTCTTTTTTACCTGCTGTTGGGCACCAGTTCGCTGCTGTGGTGCTCACTGAGCTTCTTTGTCGCGCCTTTCCTGCCATTTCCCAAGCGCTACAAATTCATCAACGTGTACTGGTGCCGCTGCGCGGTGTTCCTGAGCCGCACCATCCTGGGCATCGACTACAAGATCACCGGTGCCGAGAACGTACCCAAAGAGCCCTGCGTGATCCTGTCCAACCACCAGAGCACCTGGGAGACTTTCTTCCTCTCGGCGTACTTCTCGCCACTGAGCCAGGTGCTCAAGCGTGAGCTGTTGTACGTGCCGTTCTTCGGCTGGGCAATGGCGATGCTTCGGCCGATTGCCATCGACCGCAACAACCCCAAGGAAGCCCTGCGCCACGTGGCGAGCAAGGGCGACGAATTGCTCAAGCAGGGCGTCTGGGTGCTGATTTTTCCCGAGGGTACCCGCGTGCCCTATGGTCAGGTCGGCAAGTTCTCCCGCGGCGGTACCGCCCTGGCGGTGAACGCCGGCCTGCCGGTGCTGCCGATCGCCCACAACGCTGGCAAGTTCTGGCCAAAGGCTGGCTGGGGCAAGCGTTCGGGCACCATTGAGGTGGTGATTGGCGAGGCAATGTATGCCAACGGCACCGGGCCACGTGCCATCGCCGAACTCAACGATCGCGCTCAGGCGTGGAACGAAGCGACGCAGCGGACCATGGGGTCGTTGCCACCATCAGAAGAAAACGTCACCGAGCCAATCGCCTGACGATCTGTGGATAACGTGTTAGCAATTTTTGGATTAATGCTTTCGGATCGTAGATAAGCTATTGAATTAGCTATTTATTTCTCTGTATGACGTTTTTTCGAAAATCGTGCATAAGTTTTTTCGAGGCATAAAAAAACCGGCTTTTACGCCGGTTTTTTCATGCCTGGGCAACGGAGGTGTCTGCGTCGCGGGTCAACCCGCTGCTACACCTTGTCGATGTCCACATCCTTGGTCTCTTTAAGGCAGAAGATCCCCACCACCAGGCTGATGCCGGTGATCAATACCGGGTACCACAGCCCATAGAAGATATCTCCGGTGTACACCACCAGCGCGAACGACACCGTCGGCAGGAAGCCACCGAACCAGCCGTTGCCGATGTGATAGGGCAGCGACATCGAGGTGTAGCGGATGCGTGTGGGGAACAGCTCGACCATTACCGCTGCCAGTGGTCCGTAGGTCATGGTCGCGATCAGGATCATCGCCACGATCAGCACCACCACCATCACCTGGTTCACATGGGCAGGGTCGGCCTTGGCTGGATAGCCCGCCTGCTCGATAGCCGTGCGCATCGCGACTTCATCGAAACCGTTGATGGTCTTGTCGCCAATGCTCACCGAAACATCGCTGCCCGTTGCGGCAACCGAGCTGTAGGGCAGGCCCTGCTTGACCAGGAACGTCTTGACCTTGTCGCAGGGGCTGTCGAAGCGTGCCTTGCCCACCGGGTCGAACTGGAAGGTGCAGCCTTGCGGGTCGGCACTGACCACGATCGGCGACTGCCGGCTGGCGGCGTCGATCTGCGGATTGGCATAGTGGCTGAGCGCCTTGAACATCGGGAAGTAGCACACGGTCGCCAGCAGCAGGCCGATCATCAGGATCGGCTTGCGTCCCACACGGTCCGACAGCCAACCAAAGAACACGAAGAACGGCGCACCGATCACCACGCTGATGATCAGCAGGGTATTGGCCTGGGCCGGGTCCATCTTGAGCATCTGGGTCATGAAGAACAGCACGTAGAACTGTGCGGTGTAGAAGGTCACGGCCTGGCCGGCGTTGATGCTGAACAGCGCGGTGAGCACCACCTTGAGGTTGGGCCAGGAGGTGAACGACTCGCGGATCGGCGACTTGCTGATCTTGCCCTGGGCCTTCATTTTCACGAAGGCTGGCGACTCGTGCATGCTCATGCGAATCCAGGTGGAGATACCCAGCAGCACGATCGACAGCAGGAACGGCAGGCGCCAGCCCCAGGTCTCGAACTGGTCGCCACTGATGTAACGGCTGCCCAGCACAACAATCAGTGACAGCAGCAAGCCGAGGGTGGCAGTGGACTGAATGAAGCCGGTGTGGAACCCGCGCTTGCCAGGCGGGGCATGCTCGGCCACGTAAGTGGCCGCACCGCCGTATTCGCCGCCCAGGGCCAGGCCTTGGAGCATGCGCAGGATCACCAGGATGATCGGTGCGGCGATGCCGATGCTGGCGTAGGTAGGCAACAGGCCGACCGCGAAGGTCGACAGGCCCATCAGCACGATGGTCACCAGGAAGGTGTACTTGCGCCCGATCATGTCGCCCAGGCGCCCGAATACCAAGGCACCGAAAGGCCGCACAAGGAAGCCTGCGGCAAAGGCCATCAAGGCAAAGATGAAAGCGGTGGTGTCGTTGACCCCGGCAAAGAACTGCTTGCTGATCACCGCCGCCAGCGCGCCATAGAGAAAGAAGTCATACCACTCGAACACCGTCCCGAGGGATGACGCGAAAATGATCTTGCGTTCCTCACGCCGGCTGCCGCTGGTGGCTGCCGCGCCCTGCTCTTGGATGTAATCCGACATCGTTGCTGTCCTCGGCCCGCAGGCCACAGTGATTATTTTTCTTGTTCCACTGTCGGCAGCCATCGACCGCAAGCTGCCGGTGTTGCACGCACCCGGTCAGGGCGTCGGTATCGCGCTGGTGTCGCTGAGGTTACTGTGGCTTGGGGCCCCCTTGAGAATCAGTTGTGCCGCCTTCTCGGCGATCATCAATGTGGGTGAACAGGTATTGCCGGAGACGATCTGCGGCATGATTGAGGCATCGGCGATGCGCAGGCCAGGTATGCCATGGACGCGCAGCTGGTTATCCACAACGTCCAGCGGCCCATTGCCCATGCGGCAGGTGCCGACCGGGTGGAAGATGGTGGTGCCGATCTTGCCGGCGGCCTCGTGCAGTTGTTGCTCGGTCTGCAACGAAGGGCCCGGCAGGTATTCCTTGGGATCGAACGCGGCCAGGGCAGGGGCCTGGACGATGCGCCGGGTGATACGAATCGCATCGGCGGCGACCTGCAGGTCCTGTGGGTCGCTGAGGTAGTTGGGGTCGATCAGCGGCGCTGCATTCATGTCTGCCGAGCGGATGTCGATACGCCCGCGGCTGGCTGGGCGCAGGTTGCACACCGAAGCCGTGAAGGCAGGGAAGCGGTGCAACGGCTCGCCGAAACGCTCGAGCGACAACGGCTGCACGTGATACTGCAGGTTGGCGGTGGCCTGCTCCGGGCTCGATCGCACGAATGCGCCCAACTGGCTCGGCGCCATGGCCAGCGGCCCGCTGCGGTCGTAGAGATAGCGCAGGCCCATGCCCAGCTTGCCCCACAGACTGTTGGCCATCTGGTTGAGCGTGCGGGTGTTCTGGATCTGGTAAATCAAGCGCAATTGCAGGTGGTCCTGCAAGTTTCCGCCCACGCCTGGCAATTCGTGACGCACCGTTATCCCCAGGTCTTCGAGCAGCTTGCGCGGGCCGATGCCCGAACGCTGCAGAATGCCAGGCGAACCGACGGCGCCTGCGCACAGGACAATCTCGCGCCGGGCACGAAACTCATGCCAGGCCCCTTGCCAGCGCGCCTTCACAGCAGTGGCGCGGGCGTTGTCGAGCACGACCTGGTCAACCTGAACATCGGTGAGCACAGTGAGGTTCGGGCGAGACTGGACGGGCCGCAAGAAAGCCTTCGAGGCATTCCAGCGCACACCACTGCGCTGGTTGACCTGAAAGTATCCACAGCCTTGGTTGTCGCCGGTATTGAAGTCACCGACCTTACCGATACCGCTCTGTTCGGCAGCATCGCGGAAGGCGTCGAGGATCGGCCAGCTGTAGCGCTGCTGCTCGACCCGCCATTCGCCGTCGGCTCCATGGCTCTCGCTGGCGCCAGCGAAGTGGCTTTCACTGGCCTTGAACAACGGCAGTACATCGTTCCAGCTCCAGCCGTCGTTGCCTTGCTCGGCCCAGCGGTCATAGTCCGCAGCCTGGCCACGCATGTAGATCATGCCGTTGATGGAGGAACAACCGCCCAGCACCTTCCCTCGCGGATAACCGAGGCTGCGACCGTCCAGCCCAGGCTGGGCTTCGGTCTTGAAGCACCAGTCGGTGCGGGGATTGCCGATGCAGTAGAGGTAACCGACGGGGACGTGAATCCAGGGGTAGTTGTCGCGCCCGCCTGCCTCGAGCAGCAGGACGCGGCAGGCAGGGTCTGCAGACAATCGATTGGCCAGCAGGCATCCGGCGGGACCGGCCCCTACGACCACGTAGTCGAAGACAGAATCGGCAGATGGCATGTGAAACCTCGCGCCTGATTATTATTCTTGTCCCTACCCATCTTATTGATTAATTTCGCGGTGGAAACACGAGATTTTGCGCAGCCGTTGTGCGTTTTTTCACAACGATAAGTCTTTATCCGCCGCCTGTGGGAACGGGCTTGCCCGCGAACAGGCCGCCAGAACAACCGAAAGGATCAGCATGTTCGACTGGAACGATCTGCGGTTTTTCCTCGAGTTGCAGCGCAGCGGCCGCCTGCTCACAGCGGCCAAGCGCCTCAATACCACCCACAGCACCGTTGCCCGCCATATCGAGAATATCGAGAAAAGCCTGGGCACCGCGCTGTTCGTCCAGCATGCCCAAGGGTACGAGCTCACACCCTCGGGCCAGGCACTGCTCAAGCATGCCGAGGCCATGGAAAACGTCGCCCTGCTGGCGCAGGAGGAAATCACCCAGGCCATCACGCCACTGGGCAAGATACGCCTGGGCGTTACCGAAGGCATCGGTATCATGTTCTTCACCCCGCGCCTGGGGGCCCTGTTCGAGCGCTATCCGGGGCTTGAAGTCGAACTGGTGGCGGTGCCGCGCTTCGTCAGCATTCTCAACCGCGAAGCCGAAATCAGCATTCACCTGGAACGCCCCAATGCCGACCTGCTGATCACCCGCAAGCTCACCGACTACCGCCTGGCCCTCTACGCCAGCCAGGACTATCTCGACCAGGCACCGCCGCTGCGCAACCGCGATGACCTGGCCCGGCACAATTGGATCGGTTACGTGGACGACCTGATCTTCAGCCAGGAACTGTTGTTCCTCAACAGCTTCTGCCGCGCGCCGAACGTGATATTCCGCAGCACCAGCGTGATCGCCCAGCAGCAGGCCGCGCGCGCCGGCCTGGGCATCGCCGTGTTGCCCAACTACATGGGTCGCCACGACCCAGGCCTGGTGCGCGTGCTGCCCAGCGAGACCATTCAGCGCAGCTACTGGATCTGCACACGTCGCGAGTTGCACAAGTCGGTACGCCTGCGGGTGGTCTGGGACTACCTGCTCAAGCTCTGTGCCGAACAGCAGCACGAGTTGCTAGCCGAGTAGCGCCTTGGCCGCCAGCGAGAGCGCGGCCCCGATCCCCACCACCACGAACAGTTGCTGCAGACGCGGCCCTGCCAGCTTGCCGGCCAGCGGGCGAGTTGCCAGCAACCCGAGCACCGCGCCGAAGGCGAACGGCGCACCAACCTGCCAGTGCATCACCCCGCCCAGGCTCGCACTCACCACACTGCCGGTGGACACCAACGCGATCACCGCCAGCGAAGTGGCAACGATGCTTTTCATGTCCAGGTTGGTATAGCGGTTCAAGGCCGGGATGATGACGAATCCGCCACCGACGCCCAGTAGGCCGGACAGCAGCCCGGACAACATGCCGGTGAACGCCAGGGCGCGGGCACAGGGGAGGGTCCAGCGCAGGCGCCCCTGCAAGGGGTTGAGCACGCAAGGCATGATCTGTCGCTCACCGCATGGCGATTCGCCGCGCAGCTCACGCGCCGCCTTGCGCCAGATGCGCAGGCAGGCATACACCAGCACGCAGGCGAAGATCAACGCCAGCGGTGTATTCGGTAAACGGTGCGCCAGCATCAGGCCGAAAGGCGCACAGACGATACCGATTGCCGCAATGAACAACGCTGCGCGATAACGCACTAGCCCTTGCCGCAGGCCCAACCCGGCGCCCACGGCAGCCGCCAGGCCGACCGCCAGCAAACCGATCGGCGCCGCCTCGACCATCGACAGCCCCAGGCCGAATACCAGAAGCGGCACCGCCAGGATCCCACCTCCAGCCCCGGTCAGCGCCAGCACCGCACCAATGATCGCGCCCAACCCGGCGCCGAGAAACTGATGCTCGATCACTTCGACGTCTCAGCGGCTAACGGCTGAGGCCGGGCCAACCATTCCCGGCCCTTGAGCATCGCCTGCCAGTAAAGCGGCGGCAGCACCCGTGCCTTGAGCAGCCAGGCCAACCGTGTAGGCTTGCGTCCATCGAGCAACCAACGTGGAAAACTCGGTGCCAGCTTGCCGCCATAGGTGAACTCGGCCAGCACGATCTTGCCGCGTTCCACGGTCAACGGGCAGGAGCCATAGCCGTCGTAGGCGACCGGTGTCGGCAAGCGCCCAAGCGCCACCAGCACATTATTGGCGACCACCGGTGCCTGCTTGCGTGCTGCCGCTGCGGTCTTGGCATTGCTGGTGTTGATCACGTCACCCAGGGCATGAACGTTGGCGAACTGGCGGTGACGCAAGCTGTGCGGATCGACATCCACCCATCCGGAAGCATCAGCCAATGGGCTTTGCCGGATGAAATCCGGAGCGACCTGAGGGGGCACCACGTGCAGCATGTCGAACGCTTCGGTACACGTTTCGCTGCCGCCGTCGGCGAGGGTTCGCACGAAGGTCGCCTGTTGATTCGGGCCATCGACCGCCACCAGGCGCTGGCCGTAGTTGAGGTCGACACCGTACTTGTCGATGTAGCTCATCAGTGCTGGCACGTAGTCGGCAACACCAAACAGCACAGCCCCGGCGTTGAAGAACGCGGGCTTGATGGCGCCCAGCCGGCCCGCGCGCAGCCAGTGATCACAGGACAGGTACAAGGCCTTCTGTGGGGCACCGGCACACTTGATCGGCATCGGCGGTTGGCTGAACAGCGCGCGGCCCTGCTTGAGCGTCTGCACCAGCTCCCAGGTGTAGGGGGCCAGGTCGTAGCGGTAGTTGGAGGTCACACCGTTGCGCCCGAGGGTCTCCTCCAGGCCGTCGATGGCCGCCCAGTCGAGTTTGAGGCCAGGGCAGACCACCAATTGTTCGTAACTGACGGCTCGCCCATCCTCCAGCATGACCGTTTGCGCCTGTGGATCGAAGCCCACCACGCGTGCCTTTATCCACTGCACACCCCGTGGCAGGGTTGCCGCCGTGGTTCGAGCGGTGGACGACGCAGCGAACACACCGGCCCCCACCATGGTCCAGCCAGGCTGGTAGTAATGAACCTCTGATGGATCGATCAGGACGATGTCCAGCGACGGATCGCGTTTGATCAGGCTCGACGCTGTTGCGATACCGGCGGCTCCGGCGCCCACGATCAACACCTTGTGGTGTTCGGTACCGGGCGCAACGGCAGGGGACAGCAAGGCAGACATGGTATTTCCTTTGAATATTGGTCAGAGAGCCGAATGGCTCAGAACAGGTTCAGCGGGATCTTCAGGTAGCGCACGCCGTTTTCTTCCGGCTCGGGCAACTGGCCGCTGCGCATGTTGACCTGCACCGACGGCAGGATCAGCACCGGCATGTCGAGGGTCTTGTCTCGGGCTTCGCGCATCTCGACAAAGCTGTCTTCACTGATGCCCTGGTGAATGTGGATGTTGCTGGCGCGCTGCTCGGCAACCGTGGTCACGTAACGCAGTTCGCGGCCACCGGGGAGGTAGTCATGGCACATGAACAAATGGGTCTGGTCAGGGAAGGCCAGCAAGCGACGGATCGAGCGATACAGTGTGCGGGCGCTGGCGCCGGGAAAATCGCAACGGGCAGTGCCGTAGTCAGGCATGAACAGCGTGTCGCCGACAAACACGGCAGTCTCGCCCGCATCCTCGATCATGTAGCTCATGCACGCGGGGGTGTGCCCGGGCGTGTGCAGGGCTCGGGCATGCAGGTTGCCGATGCGAAACCCTTCCTCATCCTCGAACAACACGTCGAACTGGCTACCGTCACGGGCAAAACCAGGCTCGGCGTTGAACAGCGAACCGAAGGTTTTCTGTACCTGGGTGATGTGGGCGCCAATGGCAATCTGGCCGCCCAGCCGTTGCTTGAGGTAGGCCGCTGCCGAAAGGTGGTCCGCATGCACGTGGGTTTCAAGAATCCACTGCACCTTGGCGCCCAACGCCTCGACCTGTGAGATCAACCTGTCGGCAGATGCGTGGCTGGTACGGCCTGACTTCGGATCGTAATCCAGCACGCTGTCGATCAATGCGCAGTGCCGTGTTTCACGGTCCATGAGCAGGTAGCTGATGGTCGAAGTCGCCGGGTCGAACAGGGCTTCCACATGAAGGTTGTTGCCAATGATCATCACAGTCTCCATAACGCTGCCGCAGCTTGAACAGAGGCATCGGCAGGAACATACGCTTTATCAAGATGCATGCCAGGCTATTTCTGGCGGATAAGTCCCGCATTTGCGGGCGTTGTACCAACACAATAGTTAAAGACTGCCAGGAAGATTGGCAGTCATCTGACAGCTGCTGGCAGTGATTGGCAGTCCTTGTTAACCTCGCCGGGTAGTTTTTGCCGGTGCCCCCATGTCCGAGCTTCCCGCTGCAAACCATCCTGCCATCCTCGCGCTGGTGTCCTACCTCGAACACGATGTGCTGCCCGCCATCGTGCTCGATACCGACTACAACATTCTTGCCGCCAACGCGGCGTATCGACGCCAGTTCGCCACACAGGATCGCGCCCCCCTGGGGGAGAAGTGCCACAGGGTTTCGCACCATTACGCCGTGCCCTGTGATCAGGCAGGGGAGCATTGTCCGCTGCGCAAGGCATGGGACAGCAAGGTTCCGGAGCGCGTGCTGCACATTCATCACACCCCGCGCGGACCGGAGCATGTGGACGTCGAACTGCGCCCGATCCTCGACGAGCAGGGCAGGGTGGTGGCATTCGTCGAACGGCTGACCAGCATCACCCTGGCCTCCGCACAACCTCAGCAGCAGGGGCTGGTCGGGCAGTCTCCGGCTTTCAAGTCAGCACTCGCCAGCCTTCGACGGGCCGCTCCGGCTCAAATTCCGGTGCTGCTCCAAGGTGAGTCAGGAACGGGCAAGGAGCTGTTCGCCCGCGCCCTGCACCTGGGTAGCCCACGCGCCAACGGCCCGCTGGTGGTCGTCGATTGCACCGGTCTCACCGAGTCGCTGTTCGAGAGTGAGCTGTTTGGTTACGAGAAAGGCGCGTTCACCGGCGCGACCCAACGCAAGGTCGGTCTGGCCGAGGCGGCGCATGGCGGCACCCTGTTCCTGGACGAGATCGGTGAAGTGCCGCTGGCGATGCAGGTCAAACTGCTGCGCTTGATCGAGACCGGTAGTTTTCGCCCGGTGGGCAGCCTGCGCACCGTACACTCGGATTTCCGCCTGGTGTCGGCGACACACAAGCCGCTCAAGGCAATGGTCGCGCAGGGCGCCTTCCGTGAAGACCTGTATTACCGCATCAGCGGATTTCCGATTCGTCTGCCGGCACTGCGTGAGCGAGTCGAAGACTTGCCGCTGCTGATTGAGAGTCTGTTGCAGCGCATCGCGGGCAACGGCGCACCTCGAATCAGCCATGACGCACTCGAGCGCCTCAACCTGCATCCGTTTCCTGGAAATATTCGTGAGCTGCGTAACATGCTGGAGCGGGCCTGGTTGTTCGCCGATGATGGTTTGATTCGCAGTGAGCATCTGCTCGAAGACACTGGGGCTGATTCACCGGCGAGACAGCAGTCACGCGAGTTGCACGAATTGAGGGCGCTGGCGCAAGCGCTGGACAGCTTCCAGGGGTCGCGACGCGAGCTGGCCAAACAGCTGGGGATGAGTGAACGCACCTTGTACCGAAGGCTCAAGGACCTTGAAGCCTGACGCCATTCGAACAGTGTTTCACGTGGAACATTTGTGTTTCTCGCCTCTGAAAAAGAAAAAGCCAAGGCGACAGGCCTTGGCTTTTTCGTAGCTGAAGCGCTTAATCAGAAGTCCAGATTGGACACCGACAACGCGTTGCTTTCGATGAAGTCACGACGAGGTTCCACCGCGTCACCCATCAAGGTGTTGAACAGCTGGTCGGCTGCGATCGCATCCTCGATGGTGACCTTGAGCATGCGGCGCACGGTCGGGTCCATGGTGGTTTCCCACAGCTGATCCGGGTTCATCTCACCCAGCCCTTTGTATCGCTGGATGGTGTGGCGCTTGGTGGTTTCGTTCATCAGCCAATCGAGGGCCTCTTTGAACTCGGTGACTGCCTTGCGACGCTCACCACGCTGAACATAGGCACCCTCGCCAAGCAAAGTCGCCAACTTGGCGCCCAGCACGACTACCGAATGATAGTCGTTGCTGCCGAAGAACTCGCGGTTGAAGGTCACGTAGCTGGCCAGACCGTGGGAGGTAACTTCGACTTCCGGCAGCCAGATGTTGCGTTCCTTGTCTTCGCGCAGGCTGGCCTGGTAGGTCAGACCGGACTTCTGGCTGTTGTTCAAGCGCTCCTGGAATTTGCCCAACCAGGCTTGCATGGTCGCGTGATCGGCCAACTGCGCCTGAGTGACTTCCGGCAGGTAGATGAAGTGCTCAGTCAGCTCTTCCGGGTACAGGCGCGACAGACGCTTGAGCGTCTTCATCACTCCGCGGAACTCGTTGACCAGTGACTCGAGTTGAACACCCGAAACGGCTGGCGCCGATTCGTCGAGGTGCAGGCTGGCATCTTCCAGGGCCGACTGGGTCATGTACTCTTCCATGGCCTCGTCGTCCTTGATGTACTGCTCCTGCTTACCCTTTTTCACCTTGTACAGGGGCGGCTGGGCAATGTAGATGTAACCGCGCTCGACCAGCTCCGGCAGCTGACGGAAGAAGAAGGTCAACAGCAGGGTACGGATGTGCGAACCGTCAACGTCAGCATCGGTCATGATGATGATGTTGTGATAGCGCAGCTTGTCGATGTTGTACTCTTCACGGCCGATGCCGCAGCCCAAGGCGGTAATCAGCGTGCCGACTTCCTGGGACGAGATCATCTTGTCGAAGCGGGCCTTCTCGACGTTGAGGATCTTGCCTTTCAACGGCAAGATTGCCTGGGTGCGGCGGTTACGACCTTGCTTGGCCGAACCACCTGCGGAGTCACCCTCCACCAGGTACAGTTCGGACAGGGCTGGGTCCTTTTCCTGGCAGTCGGCAAGCTTGCCCGGCAGACCAGCAATATCCAGCGCACCTTTGCGGCGGGTCATTTCCCGCGCCTTGCGCGCTGCTTCACGGGCACGCGCCGCATCGATCATCTTGCCAACGACCGCCTTGGCTTCGTTGGGGTTTTCCAACAGGAAGTCGGCGAAGTACTTGTTCATCTCCTGTTCCACGGCGGTCTTCACCTCCGAGGAAACCAGCTTGTCCTTGGTCTGCGAGCTGAACTTCGGATCCGGCACCTTCACCGAGATAATTGCGGTCAGGCCTTCACGGGCATCGTCACCTGTGGTCGCGACCTTGTTCTTCTTGGCCAGGCCTTCCTGCTCAATGTAGCTGTTCAGGCTGCGGGTCAGCGAGGAACGGAAGCCCACCAAGTGAGTACCGCCGTCGCGCTGCGGAATGTTGTTGGTGAAGCACAGCAGGTTTTCGTTGAAGCTGTCGTTCCATTGCAGGGCAACTTCGACACCCACGCCATCGTCACGTTGGACGTTGAAGTGGAAGACCTGGGAGTTCACCGGGGTCTTGTTGGTGTTCAGGTATTCAACGAAAGCGCGCAGGCCACCTTCGTATTTGAAGAACTCTTCCTTGCCGGAGCGCTCGTCCTTCAGCAGGATACCGACGCCCGAGTTGAGGAACGACAGCTCACGAATTCGCTTGGCCAGGATGTCCCAGCTGAAGTGAATATTCTTGAAGGTCTCCGCCGAAGGCTTGAAGTGGATGTGGGTACCGGTGGTTTCACTTTCGCCGACTACTGCCATCGGAGCTTGCGGCACACCGTGGACGTAGGTCTGTTCCCAGATCTTTCCACTACGGCGAACGGTCAGGACCAGCTTCTCGGAGAGGGCGTTCACCACCGAAACACCTACACCGTGCAGACCGCCGGAAACCTTGTAGGAGTTGTCATCGAACTTACCGCCGGCGTGCAGTACGGTCATGATGACCTCGGCGGCGGAAACGCCTTCCTCTTTATGCACGTCGACGGGAATGCCACGACCGTTGTCGCGAACACTGATGGATTCGTCCGGATGGATGATGACCGTAATGTCATCGCAATGACCGGCGAGCGCTTCGTCGATCGAGTTGTCGACCACTTCGAAGACCATGTGGTGCAGGCCGCTACCATCATCGGTGTCGCCAATGTACATGCCGGGACGCTTGCGCACGGCATCCAGCCCTTTCAGCACCTTGATGCTGGAGGAGTCGTACGTTTGATTTTCGCTCATGCCTTCACTCCCGATGGTCGTGGGTCTGGGTGATACGGCCTTGTTCCACGTGGAACAAAGCAACTGGCGTATCCGTCTGCCAGCCTTCCCTCAGTAATTCGTGATCTACACAGGTGATAAAAACCTGGCAGTGTAATTCTTCAAGCAAGCGACACAGCGCGCGGCGATGCTGATCGTCCAATTCGGACGGCAAGTCATCCACCAGATAAATACACTGACCGCGACGAGCCTGGCTGACGAGGTGCCCTTGGGCAATCCGCAGGGCACAAACGACCAGCTTTTGCTGACCACGAGACAGGATATCGGCCGCGTTATTGGCGCCCAATCTCAGGCGTAGGTCAGCACGCTGCGGACCGGCCTGGGTATGGCCCATCTGCTGATCGCGAAGGAGAGAGGTTGCGAGGACTTCACTGAGGTCCCGATCCTTGTCCCAGCCCCGATAGTAGCTAAGGGTCAATCCGTCCAGCTCGACCAGTTCGCTCAGGGTCCGCTCGAAGACAGGCTTCAAGGCCTTGATATAGTTGCGACGGTATTCATCTATTTCCGCGCTGGCGAGACACAGTTCCCGGTCCCAGGCGGCTTGCGAAGCAGCGTCAAGTGTACCATGTCGCAGCCATGAGTTCCGCTGCCGCAGGGCCTTCTGCAAGCGCTGCCAGGTCGCCATGAATCGAGGTTCCACGTGGAACACTCCCCAATCCAGGAACTGACGGCGCACCTTGGGAGCACCTTCGAGCAGGCGGAAGCTGTCCGGGTTGATCAACTGCAGCGGCAGCATTTCAGCCAGTTGTGCTGCACTGCGCGCATTCTGGCCGTCGATGCGAATGGTGAAGTCCCCTTGTCGCTCGCGCGAAACGCCAAGATTGCTCGTCGCACCATCGGTGATTTCAACCTGGCCGAACACAGTACAGGTCGGCTGTTCGTACTGGATGACAGGGTTCAATCGGGTACTACGAAATGAGCGAGCCAGCCCCAAAAGGTGCACGGCCTCGAGCACACTGGTCTTTCCGCTGCCATTGGCGCCGTAGAGGATGTTGATGCGAGGAGAGGGGGAGAGGGTCACCGGGTGCAGATTGCGCACCGCGGTGACCGAAAGACGTCGAAGGGACATTTGGCCTGCTACAGGTTACAGACGCATCGGCATGACAACGTAGGACGAGTCGTCATTACCGGCTTCCTGCAGCAGGGCGCTGCTGTTGGAGTCGGCGAGAATTAGACGAACCTGCTCAGTGGTCATGACTCCGAGGACGTCCAGCAGATAGCTGACGTTGAAGCCGATCTCCAACGAACCGCCTTCGTAGTCGACGCTGATCTCTTCTTCAGCCTCTTCCTGCTCGGGGTTGTTGGCCTGAATCTTCAGCTGGCCGGAGGCCAGTTGCAGGCGGATGCCGCGGTACTTCTCGTTGGACAGGATCGCAGTACGGCTGAAGGCTTCACGCAGCGCCTGGCGATCACCGATCACCAGCTTGTCACCACCCTTGGGCAGTACACGCTCGTAATCCGGGAACTTGCCGTCCACCAGTTTCGAGGTAAAGGTGAACTCACCGGTGGTCGCACGAATGTGGTGCTGGCCCAGGACAATACTGACCATGCCCTCAGGATCGGTCAGCAGACGCGCCAGCTCCAGAATACCTTTGCGCGGCACGATGACCTGGTGACGCTCGGCCTGGCCGATGGGTGCCTGCATGGCGCACAGTGCCAGACGGTGACCGTCAGTGGCGACAGCGCGCAGGGTGTCGGTGGAGACTTCCAGCAGCATGCCGTTGAGGTAGTAGCGAACGTCCTGCTGGGCCATGGCGAAGCTGGTGCGCTCGATCAGGCGACGCAGTTTGCTTTGCTCCAGGTTGCAGGTAAGCGAACCCGGGCCTTCTTCCACGGTGGGGAAGTCGTTGGCCGGCAGGGTCGACAGGGTGAAACGGCTGCGGCCAGCCTTGACCAGCAGCTTCTGCTCATCGACCTTGATGTCGATCAGCACATCGCTGGGCAAGCTCTTGCAGATGTCCATCAGCTTACGCGCCGGGACGGTGATCTCGCCGGGCTCAGCCGGCTCTTCCAGCTGCACGCGGCCAACCAGTTCGACTTCCAGGTCGGTACCGGTCAACGACAACTGCTGGCCTTGCACGACCAGCAGCACGTTGGACAGGACCGGCAAGGTCTGGCGGCGCTCGACGACGCCTGCGACCAGTTGCAGGGGTTTCAACAGGGCTTCGCGTTGAATGGTGAAATGCATGGTCTAGTCCCTTGCCTTCAAAGAGCTGCGCCGACACCCATCAGGTGGTCAGCGTGCGCAGCAGGTTCTTGTAGTCCTCGCGGATGTCCGCGTCGGATTCCTTCAATTCGTTGATCTTGCGGCATGCGTGCAGCACGGTGGTGTGATCCCGACCGCCGAACATGTCGCCAATCTCGGGCAGACTGTGGTTGGTCAGCTCCTTGGACAACGCCATGGCCACCTGCCGTGGGCGCGCGACAGAGCGCGAGCGGCGCTTGGACAACAGATCGGAGATCTTGATCTTGTAGTACTCGGCGACCGTGCGCTGGATGTTATCCACACTGACCAGCTTGTCTTGCAGTGCCAGCAGATCCTTGAGCGATTCGCGAATCAACTCGATGGTGATGTCTCGCCCCATGAAGTGCGAGTGAGCGATCACCCGCTTCAATGCGCCTTCCAGTTCGCGCACGTTGGAGCGGATGCGCTGGGCGATGAAGAACGCAGCATCGTGCGGCAGTTCGACCTTGGCCTGGTCGGCCTTCTTCATCAGGATCGCTACACGGGTTTCCAGTTCCGGTGGCTCGACAGCCACGGTCAGGCCCCAACCAAAGCGCGACTTCAGGCGCTCTTCCAGGCCTTCGATCTCTTTAGGGTAGCGGTCACTGGTGAGAATGACCTGCTGTCCACCCTCGAGCAGGGCATTGAAGGTGTGGAAGAACTCTTCCTGGGAACGCTCCTTGCGGGCGAAGAACTGGATATCGTCGATCAACAGCGCGTCCACCGAACGGTAGAAGCGCTTGAATTCGTTGATGGCGTTCAGCTGCAACGCCTTGACCATGTCGGCGACGAAACGCTCCGAGTGCAAGTAGACGACCTTGGCATTCGGGTTCTTCTTCAGCAGGTGGTTACCCACAGCATGCATCAAGTGCGTCTTACCCAAGCCCACGCCTCCATAAAGGAAGAGTGGGTTGTAGCCGTGCTTGGGGTTGTCGGCAACCTGCCAGGCCGCAGCGCGTGCCAGCTGGTTGGACTTACCCTCCACGAAGGTCTCGAAGGTGAAGGTTCGGTTCAGGTAGCTGGTGTGCTTGAGCGCCCCTTCGACCTGAACTGTCCGTTGCTCGGTGCGTGCGGTCGCCGCAGGCGCAGGCGTCGAATCGCCCATCCCGTCGAAACCATCCTGGGAGGCTGCAGATTCCTCCACCTCACTGACCAACGCAGGTTCGGGCGCCGTGACCGGTGCGCTGGCAACCGCCGGCGGCTGGACGGCCGGCTTGGCCTGGCTCTGGGCCAGCGATGCAGCAACCGCGGCACTGACCGGCGCGTTAGGTGCCGCCCGTGGTGCGGAGCTGCGGCGACTGCCTATTAATAAGGAGAGGGCAGGTGCAAGGCCGTTGCCTTGTTCACCCAGCAGTTCGAGCAGGCGGCCGAGGTACTTTTCATTGACCCAATCGAGAACGAAACGGTTAGGCGCATAGACGCGCAACTCGTCGCCTTCGGCTTCGACCTGTAGCGGACGGATCCAGGTGTTGAATTGCTGGGCAGGCAGTTCGTCGCGTAGAAGCTCCACGCACTGCTGCCAAAGTTCCACTGACACGGATATCCCCTGAGTTGAAAGCCGGATGAGGCAAAAACAAACCGCCATTGTACCGGGCGAGCATTCACTTATCCACATGTCGTGGTGTGTTGAGCTGTGCCAAATCAGTCATTTAGCGGCAAAAACGACCCTGCAAGTCGAAAATAAGCCCTGTGGATAACGGCACATGAGGCCTATGCACAACCCAGGGCTCAACCCTGTGGATAATTCATCTGTGGATAAACACCGCTTCCATCCACAGCTTTTCCGCGGTTCCGGCACAGCCAAAGCACCTGTTACCGACATACTTATGATTCTCTGTACAGTCGATAGCTTGTGGCCTGCAGAAGGTTATCCACAGATACTTATCCACTTAAGATCTATAAGTTCTTCAGAAAAGCTTTCTATATGTCTCTCTTTTTTTTCATGTTGAGCATCTGTTCGGTGTGAATCAACTGCTCTCTCGACCAGCCAGAAGGAAAGGCCGCCTACAAGGAATGCTGGTTGGAAATTGACCTATCGCCTTGCTTTCTCTAGAATCGCCGGTCTCTTAAAAAGGGGGCCATCCCGGCCCGTTGTCGACAACCCAGGTAACACGCCATGAAACGTACTTTCCAACCAAGCACCATCAAGCGCGCGCGCACCCACGGTTTCCGTGCCCGTATGGCCACCAAGAACGGCCGCGCTGTTCTGTCGCGTCGTCGTGCCAAAGGCCGTAAGCGTCTGGCAATTTGATTTTTCGGCACAGGTGGTGAGTCAGGACTTCAGTCGGGATAAGCGACTGCTTACACCCCGGCATTTCAAAGCAGTCTTCGACTCCCCAACCGGCAAGGTTCCAGGGAAAAGCCTGCTCATCCTTGCCCGCGAGAACGGCCTCGATCATCCACGCCTCGGCCTGGTGATCGGCAAGAAGAGCGTCAAGCTCGCCGTTCAACGCAACCGCCTCAAACGCCTGATGCGCGACTCTTTCCGTCTTAACCAGCAAAGTCTGGCTGGACTGGATATCGTGATCGTCGCGCGCAAGGGGTTGGGTGAGATAGAAAACCCAGAATTGCACCAACACTTTGGCAAACTCTGGAAGCGCCTGGCCCGCAGTAGGCCCTCTCCAGCGGTACTTGCCGATTCCGCACGGGTAGACAGTCACGATGCGTAAACTGGCCCTCGTTCCGATCCAGTTCTACCGTTACGCCATTAGTCCTCTGATGGCCAGTCACTGTCGTTTCTACCCCAGTTGCTCCTGTTACGCGTACGAAGCCATAGAAAACCATGGCCTCTTGCGTGGCGGGTGGCTTGCCGTTCGTCGCCTGGGTCGTTGTCATCCGTGGAATGATGGCGGTTTCGATCCCGTCCCGCCTGCTCCTTCCTCCCGAACTTCTTCGATAGCCGAGTAATCATGGATATTAAACGCACGATCCTGATCGTCGCCCTGGCAATCGTGTCCTACGTTCTGGTCCTCAAGTGGAACCAGGACTATGGTCAGGCAGCCTTGCCGACTCAGCACACGGCGGCCAACAACGCTGCACCGGCCCTGCCGGACACCGTTGCGGCCGGAAACACCGGCGCCAGCGACGACCTGCCGAGCGTCAACGCCCATGCAAGTTCTGCTGAAATTGCGCCAGTCGCAGTCAGCAAGGACCTGATCCGGGTAAAAACCGATGTCCTGGACCTGGCTATCGACCCGGTCGGCGGCGATATCGTCCAGCTGACCCTGCCCAAGTACCCACGTCGTCAGGATCATCCTGACATCGCTTTCCAACTTTTCGACAACGGCGGTGAGCGCCTGTACGTGGCCCAGAGCGGTCTGATCGGGACCAACGGTCCGGACGCCCATTCTACCGGTCGCCCGCTGTATGCCTCCGAGCAGAAGAGCTACCAGCTGGCAAACGGCCAGGACCAACTGGTGGTCGACCTCAAGTACAGCGACAACGGTGTCAACTACATCAAGCGCTTCAGCTTCAAGCGCGGTGAGTACGACCTGAACGTCAGCTACCTGATCGACAACCAGAGCGCCACGCCCTGGACCGGCAGCATGTTTGCCCAGCTCAAGCGCGATGCTAGTTCCGATCCTTCTTCGAGTACCGCTACCGGCACTGCGACTTACCTAGGCGCAGCCCTGTGGACAAGTTCGGAGCCGTACAAAAAGGTGTCGATGAAGGATATCGACAAGGCTAACGAAGCTGAGAAGACTGGCAAAAAAGCGTATCTGAATGAAAATGTGTCTGGCGGGTGGGTCGCCTGGCTGCAGCACTACTTCGTCACTGCGTGGATTCCGGCCAAGTCGGACAACAACGTGATGCGCACCTTCAAGGACAGCCAGGGCAACTACATCATCGGCTACACCGGCCCGGCGCTGAACGTGCCTGCCGGCGGCAAGGTCGAGACCAGCGCCATGTTGTATGCCGGTCCGAAGATCCAGTCCAAGCTCAAGGAATTGTCCCCAGGCCTGGAATTGACCGTCGACTACGGCTTCCTGTGGTTCATTGCCCAGCCGATCTTCTGGCTGCTGCAACATATCCACAGCCTGCTGGGCAACTGGGGCTGGTCGATCATCGTCCTGACCATGCTCATCAAGGGCCTGTTCTTCCCGCTGTCGGCTGCCAGCTACCGTTCGATGGCGCGCATGCGTGCCGTGGCGCCGAAACTGGCCCAGCTCAAGGAACGCTTCGGCGATGATCGCCAGAAGATGTCCCAGGCGATGATGGAGCTGTACAAGAAAGAGAAGATCAACCCGCTGGGTGGCTGCCTGCCGATCCTGGTGCAGATGCCAGTGTTCCTGGCCTTGTACTGGGTACTGCTGGAAAGCGTCGAGATGCGCCAGGCCCCTTGGATGCTGTGGATTACCGACCTGTCGATCAAGGATCCGTTCTTCATCCTGCCGATCATCATGGGCGCCACCATGTTCATCCAGCAGCGTCTGAACCCGACGCCACCGGATCCGATGCAGGCGAAGGTCATGAAAATGATGCCAATCATCTTCACCTTCTTCTTCCTGTGGTTCCCGGCTGGTCTGGTGCTGTACTGGGTTGTGAACAACTGCCTGTCGATCACTCAGCAGTGGTACATCACCCGTCGCATCGAAGCAGCAACCAAAAAAGCTGCTGCTTGACAGGCCGATCCATTAGCCTGTGAATAAAAACGCCCCCTCGTGGGGCGTTTTTGCTATCCGTCGTTTTGTCGTAGAGGCTTTCGAGCATGAATACCGTGCGTGAAACCATTGCCGCCATCGCCACCGCCCAGGGCCGTGGTGGCGTCGGTATCGTCCGTTTGTCCGGGCCATTGGCGAGCCAGGCCGGTCAGGCCATCACCGGCCGTACACTGACCCCGCGCCATGCCCACTACGGGCCCTTCCGCGGCGACGATGGCCTGGTCCTGGATGAAGGCATCGCGCTGTTCTTCCCTGGCCCCAACTCGTTCACCGGTGAAGACGTTCTGGAACTGCAGGGGCATGGAGGGCCGGTTGTGCTCGACATGCTGCTGCAGCGCTGTGTCGAATTGGGCTGCCGCCTTGCCCGTCCTGGCGAGTTCAGCGAGCGAGCGTTCCTCAACGACAAGCTCGACCTGGCCCAGGCTGAAGCGATCGCCGATCTGATCGAAGCCAGTTCCACCCAAGCCGCACGCAATGCCCTGCGTTCGCTGCAAGGTGCCTTCTCCAAGCGTGTCCATGCATTGACCGAGGCATTGATCGCACTGCGGATCTATGTCGAGGCGGCTATCGATTTTCCCGAAGAAGAAATCGACTTCCTGGCCGACGGTCACGTGCTGAAGATGCTTGAAGCAGTCAGGAGCGAGTTATCCACAGTGCAGCGCGAGGCTGGTCAAGGCGCGCTGCTGCGCGATGGCATGACCGTCGTGATCGCCGGCCGTCCGAATGCCGGCAAGTCCAGCCTGCTCAACCAGTTGGCTGGTCGCGAAGCGGCAATCGTCACAGACATCGCCGGCACCACCCGGGACATTCTGCGCGAACATATCCACATCGATGGCATGCCGCTGCACGTGGTGGATACCGCAGGACTGCGCGCTACCGACGATCACGTGGAAAAGATCGGTGTGGAGCGTGCTCTCAAGGCCATTGGCGAAGCTGACCGGGTGCTGCTGGTGGTGGATTCCACAGCGCCTGAGGCCAACGATCCGTTCGCACTGTGGCCCGAGTTCCTCGATCAACGGCCGGATCCGGCCAAGGTCACGCTGATTCGCAACAAGGCCGACCTAAGTGGCGAGCGTGCAGGCATCGAGCAGAGTGACGATGGCCACGTGACGATCACCCTCAGCGCAAAGGGCGATGCCACGGGGCTGGATCTGCTGCGTGACCACCTCAAAGCCTGCATGGGTTATGAACAGACTGCGGAAAGCAGCTTCAGCGCACGCAGGCGGCATCTGGATGCGCTGCGCCAGGCCAGTGCACACCTTGATCATGGTCATGCCCAACTGACACTCGCTGGCGCCGGTGAGTTGCTGGCAGAGGACCTGCGCCAGGCTCAGCAAGCCCTGGGAGAGATCACCGGTGCCTTCAGCTCGGATGACCTGCTCGGAAGGATCTTCTCGAGCTTCTGCATCGGTAAGTAACGCACAGCCCGGCAATACCAAGGCCGCTCCAGTGAGGAGCGGCTTTTTTTTGCCTGCCGGAAACCCGGAAGCGGGCTTCTCTTGATTCGATCACCCGCATGTAAATCTCATCCACAGGCTAAAACGATCATCAGGAGCCCTGTGGAAAACTGCCCTTCAGGTCCGTTGATAACCAGGCTTTTTTTCTGAGGACAAACCCACCTGTGGGTAACACGAACTTTAATCCACAGGTTAAACGCTGTTATCCAGAGCCCTCAGCCTACCTTCGACACAGGGTTATGATTCTCTACAGGCATCATGAATACTGGCCTCAAATCACTTATCCACATGTGGATAGCCGCCTAAGAATAAACATAAAAACAAAGCTTTTATAAATTTTTCTTTTTGATTTCTATTGCCGCCATTCATCCACAGATTGGTCAAAATTTGCTCAGACGGTTTCACTAGAGCGGGTGATGTCCCTATACTTGTCGGCTTACCTTCTCTATTCGCAAAAACAGGCACGAGGTGCGTGGTGGATTTCCCTTCCCGTTTTGAAGTGATCGTCATCGGCGGCGGCCATGCCGGTACCGAGGCTGCGCTTGCGTCCGCACGCATGGGTGTGAAAACCCTGCTGCTGACCCATAACGTGGAAACCCTCGGTCACATGAGTTGCAACCCGGCCATCGGTGGCATCGGCAAGAGCCACCTGGTCAAGGAAATCGATGCGCTCGGCGGCGCCATGGCGCTGGCTACCGACAAGAGCGGCATCCAGTTCCGCATCCTGAACAACCGCAAGGGGCCGGCGGTACGCGCCACCCGTGCACAGGCCGACCGCGCCATCTACAAGGCCGTAGTCCGCGAGATCCTGGAAAACCAGCCGAACCTTTGGATATTCCAGCAGTCCTGCGATGACCTGATCGTCGAGCAGGACCAGGTCAAGGGTGTGGTGACACAGATGGGTCTGCGCTTCTTCGCCGACTCTGTGGTGCTGACTACCGGCACCTTCCTCGGTGGACTTATCCACATCGGCCTGCAGAATTACTCCGGTGGCCGCGCGGGTGATCCTCCCGCCATTGCCCTGGCTCATCGTCTGCGGGAGCTGCCGCTGCGTGTTGGCCGTTTGAAAACCGGCACACCGCCGCGTATCGATGGCCGCTCGGTAGATTTTTCTGTGATGGGTGAACAGCCAGGCGATACCCCGATTCCGGTGATGTCGTTCATGGGCAATGCCCAGATGCATCCGCGGCAGGTCAGTTGCTGGATCACCCACACCAACGCCCGTACCCACGAGATCATCGCCTCGAACCTCGACCGTTCACCGATGTATTCCGGTGTGATCGAAGGCATCGGCCCGCGCTACTGCCCGTCGATCGAGGACAAGATCCATCGCTTCGCCGACAAGGAAAGCCATCAGGTATTCATCGAGCCGGAAGGCTTGAACACCCATGAGCTGTATCCCAACGGCATCTCGACCTCGCTGCCGTTCGATGTGCAACTGCAGATCGTTCGTTCGATCCGTGGCATGGAGAACGCGCACATCGTGCGTCCGGGTTATGCCATCGAGTACGACTACTTCGATCCGCGTGATCTCAAGTACAGCCTCGAGACCAAGGTCATCGGCGGCTTGTTCTTCGCAGGTCAGATCAACGGCACCACCGGCTACGAAGAAGCCGGCGCCCAGGGCTTGCTGGCCGGTACCAACGCCGCGCTGCGCGCGCAGGGTCGCGAAAGCTGGTGCCCACGCCGCGACGAGGCGTACATCGGCGTGCTGGTCGATGACCTGATTACCCTGGGTACCCAGGAGCCTTACCGCATGTTCACTTCGCGTGCCGAATACCGCCTTATCCTGCGCGAAGACAACGCCGACCTGCGTCTGACCGAGAAAGGCCGCGAACTGGGGTTGGTCGACGACGAGCGCTGGGCCGCCTTCACCGCCAAGCGCGAAGGTATCGAACGTGAAGAACAGCGCATGAAGAGCACCTGGATCCGCCCGGGTACTCCACAAGGCCAGGCCGTTGTGGATAAGTTCGGTACTCCGTTGGCCCACGAGTACAACCTGCTCAACTTGCTGGCGCGCCCCGAGATCGACTACGCCGGGCTGATCGAAGCCACAGGCGGCGATGTAATCGATCCACAGGTGGCCGAACAGGTCGAGATCAAGACCAAGTACGCTGGCTACATCGATCGCCAGCAGGACGAGATCGCCAGGCTGCGCGCCAGCGAAGACACTCGCCTGCCTGTGGATATCGACTACGCTGGCATTTCCGGGTTGTCCAAGGAAATCCAGAGCAAGCTTGGCCAGACCCGTCCGGAAACCCTCGGCCAGGCTTCGCGTATTCCCGGCGTTACCCCGGCGGCAATTTCCCTGTTGCTGATTCACCTGAAAAAACGCGGCGCTGGCCGCGAATTGGAGCAAAGCGCTTGAGTTCCTTGGTCACTCCGCAACATGCCGAAGAATTGTCCACAGGTGCGCGCCAGCTTGGAGTTGAGCTGAGTGCGCAGCAGCACCAACTGCTGCTGGGGTACCTGGCCCTGTTGATCAAATGGAACAAGGCCTACAACCTGACCGCAGTGCGCGATCCGGACGAGATGGTGTCGCGCCATCTGCTCGACAGCCTCAGCGTCATGCCGTTTATCCACAATGACACCCAGCGCTGGCTGGATGTCGGCAGCGGCGGCGGCATGCCTGGTATCCCGCTGGCTATCCTGCATCCGCACAAGCAAGTGACGGTGCTGGACAGCAACGGCAAGAAGACCCGCTTCCTGACGCAGGTGAAGATGGAGCTGAAACTCGACAACCTGACGGTTATCCACAGCCGCGTGGAAGAGGTCCAGCCCGAGCAGCCGTTCTGCGGCATCATCTCTCGCGCCTTCAGCAGCATGGAGAATTTCACCAACTGGACCCGCCACCTGGGTGACGCCCGAACGCAATGGCTTGCAATGAAGGGGCTGCATCCTGCCGATGAACTGGTAGCATTGCCCGCAGACTTCACAGTGGAAAGCGAGCAGGCCCTGACCGTTCCAGGTTGCCAGGGCCAGCGCCATCTGCTGATACTGCGCCGCAAGGCTTGACTGGGAACACACGCAACAATGGCTAAGGTATTCGCAATCGCGAACCAGAAAGGTGGTGTCGGCAAGACCACTACCTGCATCAATCTCGCCGCATCGCTGGCCGCGACCAAGCGTCGCGTGCTGCTGATCGACCTCGATCCACAGGGCAACGCCACCATGGGCAGCGGTGTGGACAAGCACGAGCTCGAACACTCGGTGTACGACCTGTTGATCGGGGAATGCGACCTGGCCCAGGCCATGCAGTACTCCGAGCACGGCGGCTTCCAGCTGTTGCCCGCCAACCGTGACCTCACCGCGGCAGAGGTGGTGCTGCTGGAAATGCAGATGAAGGAGAGCCGTCTGCGCAACGCGCTGGCGCCTATCCGCGACAACTACGACTACATCCTCATCGACTGCCCGCCGTCGTTGTCGATGCTGACGCTGAACGCCCTGGTCGCTTCCGATGGCGTGATTATCCCCATGCAGTGCGAGTACTACGCGCTGGAAGGCCTGAGCGACCTTGTGGATAACATCAAGCGCATCGCTGCCCGGTTGAACCCGGAGCTGAAGATCGAAGGCCTGCTGAGGACCATGTACGACCCGCGCCTGAGCCTGAACAACGATGTTTCGGCCCAGCTCAAGGAGCATTTCGGCGATCAGCTCTACGACACCGTGATTCCGCGCAATATTCGCCTGGCCGAGGCTCCGAGCTTCGGTATGCCGGCGCTGGCCTACGACAAGCAATCACGTGGTGCGCTCGCCTACCTGGCCCTGGCTGGTGAACTGGTGCGCCGTCAGCGCCGTCAATCCCGCACTGCACAAACAACTTAAGGAATCCGCATGGCCATCAAGAAACGCGGTCTCGGACGTGGGTTGGATGCACTGCTCAGTGGTCCTTCCGTCAGCGCGCTTGAAGAGCAGGCTGTCACGGTCGACCAGAAGGAACTGCAGCGCCTGCCGGTCGAACTGATCCAGCGTGGCAAGTACCAACCTCGCCGTGACATGGACCCGGAGGCGCTGGAAGAGCTGGCGCATTCGATCCGCAATCATGGTGTGATGCAGCCGATCGTGGTTCGCCCGATTGGCGAAGGCCGCTACGAGATCATCGCCGGTGAGCGTCGCTGGCGCGCCACCCAGCAGGCTGGTCTGGACACTATTCCGGCCATGGTCCGTGAAGTGCCTGACGAAGCAGCCATCGCGATGGCGCTGATCGAGAACATCCAGCGCGAGGATCTCAACCCGCTGGAAGAAGCCCTTGCCCTGCAGCGGTTGCAGCAGGAGTTCGAGCTGACCCAGCAACAGGTGGCCGATGCCGTGGGCAAGTCGCGCGTCACCGTAGCCAACCTGCTGCGCCTGATCAGCCTCCCTGAGGCGATCAAGACCATGCTCGCCCACGGCGACCTGGAAATGGGCCATGCGCGCGCATTGCTGGGGCTTGAGGAAAGCAGGCAGGAAGAAGGGGCGCGACATGTTGTCGCACGAGGCCTCACCGTGCGCCAAACCGAGGCACTGGTGCGTCAGTGGCTCAACGGCAAGCCTGAGCCGGTGGAATCGAGCAAACCTGATCCGGATATTGCCCGGCTGGAACAGCGGCTGGCAGAGCGCCTGGGCTCTTCGGTGCAGATTCGCCATGGCGACAAGGGCAAGGGCCAGTTGGTCATTCGCTACAACTCCCTCGACGAGCTTCAGGGTGTACTTGCTCACATCCGCTGAAACAATTCCCGTTGTAGCGCGCAGTCGGAAATCACTACCCAAGAGTTGAATAGGGGTTAATCCACCCCTATACTCTGCGCGCATTTTGTCGGCACAAATTATGCCAAGTCATAGCTGACTGGGCAGTCGACTTTCGAGGAGCAGTTTTGATGGAAATCCGCACGCCAAACCGCCTGCCTTTCCATCGCTGGGCGGTTTTCCCGGTACTGCTGGCTCAATTTGGGGTGTTATTGCTGGCAACGTTGGTGTTGTGGCAGTGGCAGGGCAAGGTCAGCGGTTATTCGGGTCTCTGTGGAGGCTTGATCGGCTGGCTGCCCAACGTGTATTTCGCCTGGAAGGCTTTTCGCTTCAGCGGAGCCCGGGCGGCGCAGGCCATCGTCAAGTCGTTCTACGCAGGCGAGGCAGGCAAATTGATTTTGACGGCAGTGCTGTTCGCACTGACCTTTGCAGGAGTGAAGCCACTGGCGCCGTTAGCAGTATTCGGCGTCTTCCTGCTGACTCTCACGGTCAGCTGGTTCGCGCCACTGCTGATGAATAAAAGACTTTCGAGACCTTAGGGCGTTTGAGGCAACCATGGCAGCAGAAACCGCTTCGGGCTATATCCAGCACCACTTGCAGAACCTGACCTACGGTCAACTACCAGACGGCAGTTGGGGCCTGGCCCATTCGGCTGCCGAAGCCAAGGCAATGGGCTTCTGGGCATTCCACCTGGACACCCTGGGCTGGTCCGTTGCACTGGGTCTGATCTTCCTGTTCATCTTCCGCATGGCGGCCAAGAAGGCGACCTCCGGTCAGCCTGGCGCCCTGCAGAACTTCGTCGAAGTACTGGTCGACTTCGTTCACGGCAGCGTGAAGGACTCGTTCCACGGTCGTAGCCCGGTCATCGCACCGCTGGCCCTGACCATCTTCGTCTGGGTGTTCCTGATGAACGCCATCGACCTGGTACCGGTCGACTGGATTCCGCAGCTGGCGATCCTGATCTCGGGCGATCCGCACATTCCGTTCCGTGCCGTATCGACCACCGACCCGAACGCCACCCTGGGCATGGCCCTGAGCGTGTTCGCGCTGATCATCTTCTACAGCATCAAGGTCAAGGGCATCGGCGGCTTCATCGGTGAGCTCACGCTCCACCCGTTCGGTAGCAAGAACATCTTCGTGCAGATCCTGCTGATCCCGGTGAACTTCCTGCTGGAATTCGTCACCCTGATCGCCAAACCGATCTCCCTGGCACTGCGTCTGTTCGGCAACATGTATGCCGGCGAGCTGGTGTTCATCCTGATCGCCGTGATGTTCGGCACCGGCATCCTCTGGCTCAGCGGCCTGGGTGTGGTGCTGCAATGGGCGTGGGCGGTGTTCCACATCCTGATCATCACGCTGCAAGCATTCATCTTCATGATGCTCACCATCGTCTACCTGTCGATGGCGCACGAAGATAACCATTAAGACCGCCTGGCGTGTCTGATAGTCTTCCCCGCCTGTTCGGGGGGAAGACTGAAAAAGTCCGCAAGGGCAGTTGTTTCAAACGATTTGTTTTACCGCTTCAATTAAAAAACCTAACCAATACGACGTAAAAGTCGGGAGGAAAGATGGAAACTGTAGTTGGTCTGACCGCTATCGCTGTTGCTCTGCTGATCGGCCTGGGTGCTCTGGGTACCGCCATTGGTTTCGGCCTGCTGGGCGGCAAGTTCCTGGAAGGCGCTGCTCGTCAGCCTGAGATGGTTCCGATGCTGCAGGTCAAAATGTTCATCGTTGCCGGTCTGCTCGACGCCGTAACCATGATCGGTGTTGGTATCGCTCTGTTCTTCACCTTCGCGAATCCCTTCGTTGGTCAGATCGCCGGCTAATCACTCGTTTTTACGAGTTGATTGGTGTGATGGACAAAGACCGAGCGAGGTGTTGGCGTGAACATTAATGCAACCCTGATTGGCCAATCCGTTGCTTTTCTGATTTTTGTGCTGTTCTGCATGAAGTATGTATGGCCTCCGGTCATCACTGCTCTGCACGAGCGCCAAAAGAAGATTGCCGACGGCTTGGACGCTGCCAACCGCGCAGCTCGCGACCTGGAGCTGGCCCAAGAGAAAGCGGGTCAGCAACTGCGTGAAGCAAAAGCACAGGCAGCCGAAATCATTGAGCAAAGCAAGAAACGCGCTGCTCAGCTTGTCGAGGAAGCCCGTGATCAGGCTCGCGTCGAAGCTGACCGTGTGAAGGCTCAGGCTCAAGCCGAGATCGAACAGGAACTCAACAGCATCAAAGACGCCCTGCGCGCCCAAGTGGGTGCCCTGGCCGTTGGCGGCGCTGAAAAGATCCTTGGCGCCACAATCGATCAAAACGCGCATGCGGAGCTGGTTAACAAACTGGCCGCTGAAATTTAAGCGAGGGCGATCATGGCAGAACTGACCACGTTGGCCCGACCTTACGCTAAGGCAGCTTTCGAGCACGCCCAGGCCCAGCAGCAACTGGCCAATTGGTCAGCCATGCTCGGCCTGGCTGCTGCGGTGTCGGAAGACGGCACCATGCAGCGCCTGCTCAAGGCCCCGCAACTGACTAGCGCAGAAAAGGCCGCCGCATTCATTGAAGTGTGCGGTGACAAGTTCGATGTACAGGCACAGAATTTCATTCATGTTGCCGCGGAAAACGACCGTCTCCTGCTTCTGCCGGAGATCGCCGCTCTGTTCGACCTGTACAAGGCCGAGCAAGAGAAATCCGTGGACGTGGAAGTCACCAGTGCTTTTGCGTTGAACCAAGAACAGCAAGACAAACTCGCCAAGGTTCTCAGTGCACGGCTCAGCCGGGAAGTGCGCCTGCACGCGTCGGAGGATGCCAGCCTGATCGGCGGCGTCGTCATCCGCGCCGGCGACCTGGTAATCGATGGCTCGGTTCGCGGCAAGATCGCGAAACTGGCCGAAGCATTGAAATCTTGAGTTTGAAGGGGCAGCAGAGCAATGCAGCAACTCAATCCTTCCGAAATTAGTGAAATCATCAAGGGCCGCATCGAGAAACTCGATGTCGGCTCCCAAGCCCGTAACGAAGGTACCGTCGTTTCGGTATCCGACGGTATCGTGCGGATCCACGGTCTGGCCGACGTCATGTACGGCGAAATGATCGAGTTCCCTGGCAGCGTGTTCGGCATGGCACTGAACCTGGAGCAAGACTCCGTAGGTGCAGTGATCTTGGGTGCCTATGACACCCTCGCCGAAGGCATGAGCGCCAAGTGCACCGGCCGTATCCTGGAAGTTCCGGTTGGTAAGGAACTGCTGGGTCGCGTCGTTGACGCACTGGGCAACCCGATCGACGGCAAAGGTCCTCTGGGCAACACCCAGACCGACGCGGTCGAGAAAGTGGCCCCAGGCGTGATCTGGCGTAAGTCGGTAGACCAGCCTGTACAGACTGGCTACAAGTCCGTCGACGCCATGATCCCAGTCGGCCGTGGCCAGCGTGAGCTGATCATCGGTGACCGCCAGATCGGCAAGACCGCCATGGCCATCGACGCCATCATCAACCAGAAAGACTCCGGTATTTTCTGTGTTTATGTGGCTGTCGGCCAAAAGCGTTCGACCGTTGCCAACATCGTTCGCAAGCTCGAAGAAGCCGGCGCCCTGGCCAACACCATCGTGGTCGTTGCCAGTGCTTCGGAATCCGCCGCACTGCAGTTCCTGGCGCCATACGCCGGCTGCACCATGGGCGAGTTCTTCCGTGACCGCGGTGAAGACGCCCTGATCGTCTACGATGACCTGTCCAAGCAGGCTGTTGCCTACCGTCAGATCTCCCTGCTGCTGCGCCGTCCACCAGGACGTGAAGCGTACCCAGGCGACGTGTTCTATCTCCACTCCCGTCTGCTGGAGCGTGCATCGCGCGTTTCGGAAGAGTACGTCGAGAAGTTCACCAACGGCGCAGTGACTGGCAAGACCGGTTCCCTGACCGCCCTGCCGATCATCGAAACCCAGGCTGGCGACGTTTCCGCGTTCGTTCCGACCAACGTGATCTCGATCACCGACGGTCAGATCTTCCTGGAATCGGCCATGTTCAACTCGGGCATCCGCCCAGCAGTGAACGCCGGTGTTTCGGTATCCCGTGTAGGTGGTGCCGCTCAGACCAAGATCATCAAGAAACTGTCCGGCGGTATCCGTACCGCACTGGCTCAGTACCGTGAACTGGCTGCATTCGCCCAGTTCGCTTCGGATCTGGACGAGGCTACCCGCAAGCAGCTGGAGCATGGTCAGCGCGTTACCGAGCTGATGAAGCAGAAGCAGTACGCGCCAATGTCGATCGCCGACATGGCCCTGTCGCTGTACGCCGCTGAGCGTGGTTTCCTGACTGACGTAGAAGTCTCCAAGGTCGGCAGCTTCGAGCAAGCGCTGATCGCCTACTTCCACCGCGATCACGCCGAGCTGTTGGCCAAGATCAACGTGAAAGGTGACTTCAACGACGAAATCGACGCTGGCATGAAAGCTGGTATCGAGAAGTTCAAGGCCACCCAGACCTGGTAAGCCGCAGCGGGGGCTCCGGCCCCCGCTTGCTAACCTGATAGGTGATACATGGCAGGCGCAAAAGAGATTCGCAGTAAGATTGCGAGCATCAAAAGCACGCAAAAAATTACCAGCGCCATGGAGAAAGTGGCGGTCAGCAAAATGCGCAAAGCACAAATGCGCATGGCTGCTAGCCGTCCTTACGCGGAGCGTATCCGCCAGGTGATCGGTCATCTGGCCAACGCCAACCCGGAATACCGCCACCCGTTCATGATCGAGCGCCCTGTAAAGCGCGCCGGTTATATCGTGGTGAGCAGTGACCGTGGTCTGTGCGGTGGCTTGAATACCAACCTGTTCAAGGCCCTGGTCAAGGACATGAGCGCAAACCGCGAACAGGGCGTGGAAATCGACCTGTGCGTGATCGGCAGCAAGGGTGCGACTTTCTTCCGCATCTTTGGCGGCAACGTCGTAGCCGCGATCAGCCACCTGGGCGAAGAGCCATCGATCAACGATCTGATCGGCTCCGTCAAAGTGATGCTGGACGCCTACCTCGATGGCCGTATCGATCGCCTCTCGGTGGTTTCGAACAAGTTCATCAACACCATGACCCAAAAACCGACGGTCGAGCAATTGGTACCGTTGGTGGCAACCCCGGATCAGGATCTCAAGCATCACTGGGATTACCTGTACGAACCCGACGCAAAAGAGCTGCTGGACGGCTTGATGGTGCGTTACGTGGAGTCGCAGGTATACCAGGCGGTGGTCGAGAACAACGCTGCTGAACAAGCGGCCCGGATGATCGCCATGAAGAACGCCACAGACAACGCCGGTGATTTGATCAAAGAGCTGCAATTGATCTACAACAAGGCGCGTCAGGCTGCGATCACCCAGGAGATCTCGGAAATCGTCGGCGGCGCTGCCGCGGTTTAACGGTTCAAAAATTCAGAGGATCCAGCTATGAGTAGCGGACGTATCGTTCAAATCATCGGCGCCGTCATCGACGTGGAATTCCCACGTGACGTCGTGCCGAGTGTTTACAACGCGCTGAAAGTACAAGGCGCGGAAACCACCCTGGAAGTTCAGCAGCAGCTGGGCGACGGCGTGGTTCGTACCATTGCGATGGGCTCGACCGAAGGCCTGAAGCGCGGTCTGGACGTCGTCGATACCGGCGCGGCCATCTCCGTTCCAGTGGGTAAGGCCACTCTGGGCCGTATCATGGACGTCCTCGGCAACCCGATCGACGAAGCCGGCCCGATCGGCGAAGAAGAGCGTCGCGGTATCCACCAGCCAGCGCCTTCGTTCGCTGACCAGGCAGGCGGCAACGACCTGCTGGAAACCGGCATCAAGGTTATCGACCTGGTTTGCCCGTTCGCCAAGGGTGGTAAGGTTGGTCTGTTCGGTGGTGCCGGTGTCGGCAAGACCGTAAACATGATGGAACTGATCCGTAACATCGCCATGGAACACAGCGGTTACTCCGTGTTCGCTGGTGTGGGTGAGCGTACTCGTGAGGGTAACGACTTCTACCACGAGATGAAGGACTCCAACGTTCTCGACAAGGTAGCGCTGGTCTACGGTCAGATGAACGAGCCACCAGGAAACCGTCTGCGCGTTGCGCTGACCGGCCTGACCATGGCTGAGAAGTTCCGTGACGAAGGTAACGACGTTCTGCTGTTCGTCGACAACATCTATCGTTACACCCTGGCCGGTACCGAAGTATCCGCACTGCTGGGCCGTATGCCTTCGGCAGTAGGTTACCAGCCGACCCTGGCTGAAGAGATGGGCGTTCTGCAAGAGCGCATCACTTCGACCAAAGAAGGTTCGATCACCTCCGTTCAGGCCGTATACGTACCTGCGGACGACCTGACCGACCCGTCGCCAGCGACCACCTTCGCCCACTTGGACGCCACCGTCGTTCTGTCCCGTGACATCGCCTCCCTGGGTATCTACCCAGCGGTCGACCCACTGGACTCGACTTCGCGCCAGCTGGACCCGAACGTGATCGGCACCGAGCACTACGAGACCGCTCGTGGCGTTCAGTATGTTCTGCAGCGCTACAAAGAGCTCAAGGACATCATCGCGATCCTGGGTATGGACGAGCTGTCCGAAGCCGACAAGCAACTGGTTGCCCGCGCTCGTAAGATCCAGCGCTTCCTGTCGCAGCCGTTCTTCGTGGCCGAAGTCTTCACCGGCTCGCCAGGCAAGTACGTTTCGCTCAAGGACACCATCGCTGGCTTCAGCGGCATCCTCAAAGGTGACTACGACCACCTGCCAGAACAAGCGTTCTACATGGTCGGCAGCATCGACGAAGCGATCGAGAAAGCCAAGAAACTGTAATCCCGGCGCCCCGAAAGGGGCGCTAATCAGGTTGAGGCAAGCAGATGGCTATGACAGTCCATTGCGACATCGTCAGCGCAGAGGGAGAGATCTTCTCCGGCCTGGTCGAGATGGTAGTAGCGCACGGCAACCTGGGCGATCTGGGTATCGCTCCAGGCCACGCGCCGCTGATCACCAATCTCAAGCCGGGTCCGATCACGCTGACCAAGCAGGGTGGCACTCAAGAGGTGTTCTACATCTCCGGTGGCTTCCTCGAAGTGCAGCCGAACATGGTCAAGGTTCTTGCCGACACCGTGCAACGTGCTGCCGACCTGGACGAAGCTCAGGCTCAGGAAGCCCTCAAGGCTGCCGAGAACGCGCTGAACACTAAGGGCTCGGACTTCGACTACGGCGCTGCTGCCGCACGTCTGGCCGAGGCTGCAGCTCAGCTGCGTACTGTCCAGCAATTGCGCAAGGGCAAGTGATCCGGTCCTACCGGTAACCTGCGTTGCGATTGAGTTAAAGGGTAGCCTCGGCTACCCTTTTTCTTTTCCGAATTTTCCCCTTCGGTCACATCCCTGACCGCCCAGGATTGGTAGCCAGTCAATGTCACTCGATATCGTTATTCTCGCCGCAGGCCAAGGCACCCGCATGCGCTCTTCGCTGCCCAAGGTACTGCATCCGGTCGCCGGTAATTCCATGCTTGGCCACGTTATCCACAGCGCGCGTCAGTTGCAGCCGAAGGGTATCCATGTGGTCATCGGTCATGGTGCAGAGCTGGTACGTGAACGCCTGGCGGCTGACGATCTGAATTTCGTCATGCAGGACAAACAGCTTGGCACCGGCCATGCCCTCGCCCAGGCACTGCCGGCGATCACCGCCGATACTGTGCTGGTGCTCTATGGCGACGTGCCGTTGATCGAGGTGGGGACGCTCGAGCGGCTTCTGGCCAAGGTCAATGAACAGCAACTCGGCCTGCTGACCGTCACCCTGCAGGATCCAACCGGTTACGGCCGCATCGTGCGTGATGCCCAAGGCCGGGTAGCGGCCATCGTCGAGCACAAGGACGCCAGTGAAGCACAGCGGGCGATCAAGGAAGGCAACACGGGCATCCTCGCGATGCCGGCCGCGCGGCTGGCAGACTGGATGGGGCGCCTGTCCAACAACAACGCCCAAGGCGAGTACTACCTCACCGACGTGATTGCCATGGCCGTGGCCGATGGCCTGGTGGTTGCCACCGAGCAGCCGCATGACGCCATGGAAGTGCAGGGCGCCAACGACCGCCTGCAATTGTCAGAGCTTGAGCGTCACTACCAGTTGCGCGAGGGACGCCGACTGATGGCCCAGGGCGTGACCCTGCGTGACCCCGCGCGTTTCGATGTGCGTGGCGAGGTGATCGTGGGGCGCGATGTGCTGATCGACATCAACGTCATCCTCGAAGGCAAGGTGATCATCGAAGACGATGTGCAGATCGGCCCTAACTGCGTGATCAAGAACAGCACCCTGCGCAAGGGCGCTGTGGTCAAGGCCAACAGCCATCTCGAAGGTGCGGTGATGGGCGAGGGCAGCGATGCCGGCCCGTTCGCTCGCCTGCGCCCAGGCAGCGTACTGGAGGCCAAAGCCCATGTGGGTAACTTCGTCGAGCTGAAGAACGCCCATCTGGGCGAGGGCGCCAAGGCCGGTCACCTGACGTATCTGGGCGACGCCGAGATCGGTGCGCGCACCAACATCGGCGCGGGTACCATCACCTGCAACTACGATGGCGCGAACAAGTTCAAGACCTTGCTGGGCGAAGATGTGTTCATCGGTTCGAACAACTCGCTGGTCGCACCTGTGGAAATCAAGGACGGCGCTACCACGGCTGCCGGCTCGACCATCAATCAGTCTGTTGAAGCTGGCCAGTTGGCCGTTGCTCGCGCACGCCAACGCAATATCGATGGCTGGAAACGGCCGGAGAAGATCAAGAAAAGCTGAGTTATCCACAGATGTTTCGATCGAAAGCCGACTTATGTGAATAAGTCGGCTTTTTTTATTGCCGGACCAGCCCGCTACACAGTAAACAGCGTCGTCAGTAAATCTATCCGCTGCTTGACGAATCCTTCATCTTAGGTTTTGATTGCAGCCATTATCTTTCGAATCGAAACTTATCCTCACATGTCGAAACGAAACACCCCTCAACGTCGCCACAATATCCTGGCCTTGCTCGCCGAGCAGGGCGAGGTAAGCGTGGACGCGCTGGCCAAGCGTTTCGAAACCTCGGAAGTGACCATTCGCAAGGATCTCGCCGCGCTGGAAGCCAATGGCCTATTGTTGCGTCGTTACGGCGGTGCGGTGCCAGTGCCGCAGGAGATGCTGGGTGAGGCCGCTCAGCCGGTTTCCAGTTACAAGAAAGCCATCGCCCGCGCAGCTGTCGGACGCATTCGCGAACATGCACGCATCATCATCGACAGCGGCAGTACCACTGCAGCAATGATCCCTGAGCTCGGGCGCCAGCCCGGCTTGGTCGTGATGACCAACTCCTTGAACGTAGCCCGAGCCATCAGCGAGCTCGAGCACGAGCCGGTGCTACTGATGACCGGTGGTACCTGGGACCCGCATTCCGAGTCGTTCCAGGGTCAGGTCGCCGAGCAGGTACTACGCTCATACGATTTCGACCAGTTGTTCATCGGTGCCGACGGCATCGACCTGAACCGCGGCACCACCACCTTCAACGAACTGCTTGGCCTGAGCCGGGTGATGGCGGAAGTGGCCCGAGAAGTGATCGTGATGGTCGAATCGGACAAGGTCGGGCGCAAGATCCCCAACCTCGAGCTGCCCTGGAGCAGCGTTACCACCCTTATTACAGATGATCGCCTGCCCGCAGCGGCACGCGAACAGATTCAAGCCCGCGGCATCAACCTGATCTGCGCCGCGATCAGCCAGGAGCAATAACCATGTGTGGAATCGTCGGTGCAGTCGCCGAGCGCAACATCACCTCCATCCTTATCGAGGGCCTCAAGCGCCTGGAATACCGTGGCTACGACAGCGCGGGCCTGGCGGTCGTCACCCAGCAGGGCGAGCTCGATCGTCGTCGCCGCATCGGCAAGGTGAGCGAGCTGGAAGCCGCGGTGGCTGCCGAGCCGCTCGACGGTCACCTGGGCATCGCTCACACCCGTTGGGCTACCCACGGCGCACCGACCGAGCACAATGCCCACCCGCACTTCTCCGGCCAGGAAGTGGCCGTGGTGCACAACGGCATCATCGAGAACCACGAAGAGCTGCGTGAAGAACTCAAGGCCCTTGGCTACGTGTTCACCTCGCAGACCGATACCGAGGTGATCGTCCACCTGATCCACCACACCCTCAAGAGCATTCCCGACCTGACCGATGCCTTCAAGACTGTGGTCAAGCGTCTGCATGGTGCCTACGGTCTGTCGGTGATCAGCGTCAAGCAGCCGGACCGTCTGGTTGCTGCGCGCAGCGGCAGCCCGCTGGTGATCGGCCTGGGTCATGGCGAGAACTTCCTGGCCTCCGACCAGCTCGCGTTGCGTCAGGTCACCGACCGCTTCATGTACCTCGAGGAAGGCGATATCGCCGAAATCCGCCGCGACCAGGTGAACATCTGGGATCAGGCCGGTAGCAAGGTCCAGCGTGAAACCGTGCAGTACCACGAAGGCGCCGAGGCTGCCGACAAGGGCACCTATCGCCACTTCATGCTCAAGGAAATCCACGAGCAGCCTTCGGTGGTACAGCGCACCCTCGAAGGCCGCTTGGCCGGCGACCACGTCATGGTCCAGGCCTTCGGCCCGCAAGCTGCGGATCTGTTCGCCAAGGTGCGCAATGTACAGATCGTCGCCTGCGGCACCAGCTATCACGCCGGCATGGTCGCGCGTTACTGGCTGGAAAGCCTGGCCGGCATCCCCTGCCAGGTCGAAGTCGCCAGCGAATTCCGCTACCGCAAGGTGGTGGTGCAGCCAGACACCTTGTTCGTGTCCATCTCTCAGTCCGGCGAAACCGCCGACACCCTGGCTGCCCTGCGCAACGCCAAGGAGCTGGGCTTCCTCGGCAGCCTGGCAATCTGCAACGTTGGCATCAGCTCGCTGGTACGTGAATCCGACCTGACCCTGCTGACCCTGGCCGGCCCGGAAATCGGCGTTGCCTCGACCAAGGCCTTCACCACCCAGCTGGTCTCGCTGATGCTGCTGACCCTCGCCCTGGGCCAGGTACGCGGCAGCCTCGAAGCTGGCGTCGAAGCCGAGTTGGTCGAAGAGCTGCGCCGTCTGCCCGCGCGTCTGGGCGAAGCTCTGGCGATGGACAGCGTGGTCGAGAAGACCGCCGAACTGTTCGCCGACAAACACCACACCCTGTTCCTCGGCCGTGGTGCCCAGTATCCGGTGGCGATGGAAGGCGCGCTCAAGCTCAAGGAGATCTCCTACATTCACGCCGAAGCCTATCCGGCAGGTGAGCTCAAGCACGGCCCGCTGGCGCTGGTCGATGCCGACATGCCGGTGGTTACCGTCGCGCCGAACAACGAGCTGCTGGAAAAGCTCAAGTCGAACCTGCAGGAAGTCCGCGCCCGTGGCGGCGAGCTGGTGGTGTTCGCCGACGAGAACGCCGGCATGAGCAATGGTGAAGGCACCCACGTGATCAAGGTGCCGCACATCATCGATGCCCTGGCGCCTATCCTGTACACCATTCCGCTGCAGCTGCTGTCGTACTACGTGGCCGTGCTCAAGGGCACTGACGTTGACCAGCCGCGTAACCTGGCGAAGTCGGTGACGGTGGAGTAAACGGCTGCGCTGAGCGGGGGATGGATTTTGCGAATTAAAACTGTCGCACCGCAATAAAACTGTCGCTGACGAAGGGAGCCTTAACCGGCTCCCTTTTTCGTTGCGCACCTCGTTTCAGCTGAATCGCCCCTGGTTTCGTGAGCCACATCCAGCGCTTTGACCACGAGGTCTCCATCCGGCTTTTCTGATAAAGCCGCAGCCAGTGTACGCCCGAAGCCTCGATCGCGATACCCGCGACCTCGGCCCAGTAGCCCACCCGTCGAAAGACGCACGAGGCGACGATACCGGAGGCGACCTTGTTCAGTTCACATTTTGCAATTGATTCTTATTTCTTAAATTTGCTGTTCATCTATACAGTACTCTGGTGGCTTGCCACCCTCACATCCCGAATGCGCAGGAAGGCGAACCGCTCATTTCATCGATCACGAGTTATGGAGCGATATCATGGTGCAAGGACCTATTGAATTACCCGCAACGCCTGTTACAGCCCCTGGAATTGACCCCCCTATTGGTGAGCCAGTCTATCTCGGACCAACATTTGTTGGTGAGCCCACCGTTCCCATCAACATCCCTGGGCTACCGTCAGTAAATTTTGGCCCGATTACAAGTCAGGCGCAGTTTCGAAGCGCTATGTCGGCTTACCTGACTTCGGTTTATGAAAAAGAAACAAAACGCATTAATGAACAATATCTAGCAAGCGTTGCTGTTTTAGCATCCACGCTACAAAAAGAGCTTGATACCGCGCGAGGGGGGACGTACGCAGGTGACTCTACCTCTGTCGGAGTTTTGCTTAGGGAAATAAATTTGCGCGAAAGCGCGACGAACCAAAAAACTATCCAACGTCAAACTCAGCAAACGAAGGCAAACAGCTTTTACTCTGCAGATTTTTCAAGCAAGGGGCGTGTTGATTTCATCCGGACTGTGACAGACCTCGCCATCAGTGGCAACGTAGCAGTGAATGTCATTCCCAGATGGCAGGCGTCTCTGGCTGCGACATATCAGGCCCGCTATCTTGGCGACCAAATCTCTCTGCTCAATGCTCAGGCGGCGACGTTGCGCGAACAGTTGGCCGTCGCTCAAGCTGCAGAACGAGAAGCACAAGCCGTTATTCAGTCAGTCAGCAGTGAGCTATCAGCCATTACGGAACCTGCGCAACAGCACCTGGCTACGCAAAGACAAACGCTGGAAAGTCAGTTTTCCGACTCATCGACTCTGACCCATGCTGAACGACAAGCCGCTACGCAGGCTGTCCAACAGTCGGTTCAGCAAAGTGACCAGCAGATTGATGCCCTTGCTGCAGCGGCCAGTAGTCAAATCAATGCAAACGAGCTCGCTCAGATCAGTCAATCAGTTAAAGCACAGGCGAACCTCCTCGCCTCAACGTTCACTGACGTGGTAAATCAGCTAGTGGCTGACGCCGATACGCTTATCGCTTCTCAACGCAATACGATCATTCAAGCAAGTAGTAACGCAGCTAGCCTAGTCAACGCCCGCATGGTCGAACTCATTGCACAAGTTCAAGCGAACCCAACACATGCCGCCGCCGCTGCAGCCCGGCAGAGCCTGCAGCAAACAACGAATAGCACTTATGCCATCGTAACTGACCAGCTTGACCAGGCCTCCCTCGCCGACAGCGCTAAACGACAACAAGTCATTGCTGGCATCCAGACTGCGCGAACTAACGCTCAGACGCAGTTACAGGGCGTGACTGCTCTCACTCAGAATGCCATCGCCCGGGCGGCCAGCACTTACCGGTTTGCAGGCAGTGCCGCTGCGCTGAGCATACCCGGACAAGGCGTAGTGCCTTTGGCCGAAGCAACTCTTGCTGCTCTGCGCCAAGGGATCGCGAGTGCGATCACCGCATTGGGCGGGATCACTTCTGCTACGGTCGGTGCTCCCTTTGCAGCAGGGCTTGCCGCCTTGGTTTACCCCAGTTCCACGGCCAGTCAAGCTCAAGACCAGACTCCAGCCCGTTTCCGCTATGGTATGGGGGTCGACGCCCGAGACCTTGGTCTTGCGCCGGGGGCCAATCTCAATGCTATCGCTGCTGCACAGGGTAAAGTCGAGCTGGCCTATCGATTGGCCAACGAAACACGCGGGGATGGTCGCTCTTACATTTTGGTCGTCGCTGCCGATGGGATCAACGTAACAAAGAACGTACCCGTCCGGGCGGCCACATTGGACCCGCAGACTGGGCGCTACATGGTTGTAGTGCCAAGCCTGGTGCCTGACCAGCCTCCTATCACTCTAACTTGGACGCCAGGTCGCGCCCCCGGCGAACAGTCCTCAACAACCACTACACCCGCGGCGACACAGACTGTACCAATCTACACAGGAGTCGAGCTACAGCCGCTTAAGATTGAGGCGCTGCCGTACCCAGGTGAAGTGTTGGATGCCAATGACCTGATTATCACATTCCCGATTGACTCGGGAATAGAACCGGTCTACTTGATGTTCAGTACTCCAGGGTATCATCAGGCGCCCAAAAATTTAATTGCTTTTCCTGATGCAAAACCTGTGAGAGCTAAAAGCAGCGTTCGTGGGGGCGGTAAGCTTAGAAGGCGCTGGGTGGATAGTAAAGGCAGAATTTATGAGTGGGATAGTCAGCATGGTAAGGTTGAATTATATGATAAACAGGGCAAGCATTTAGGAGAGTTTGACTCTGTATCTGGCAATCAAACAAAATCAGCTGTTCCTGGGCGAACTACCGAAAAGTGAGGTATCTAATATGTTTATTAATTTAACTGGTTTTCTGAAAGAGTATGAGCTTGATGACTCCTTGAAGTATGATTTTGACATTCCGCCGGAGCATGAAAAAGATATTATGAGTCTTTTGAATTGGCAGTCTCTTGAGGCTGAATCGGACGGTGAACTTCCTCTGTCTGATGAGCAAGCAGAAAAAATATTTTCTCTACTTGGCAATCCGAAGCCTGAAGGGTTGGACTTTTTTGTTGGCGTTCGAGCTTAGCGGCTAGCAGCTGCCTTGCTTACTTAGCTTGTACGGTGGAGCACAGGACCTGGGTATCTTCTATGCCAAGTCCATGTTCCATGCTCAGGAAGGCAAGAAGAGGTAACGCCTTCTGACGTTTGCGCCGCGTTTGAACAAAAAATATCGGAGGCATGAGTGATTGCCTCCGATATTTTTATTTGAAAATTAAGTGCTCGACTTATATCAAGTCCGCGCCAGCTCCCGCACTTCGCCACTCCGACGCTTGCGTACCATGAAGTACGCCGCCACGATCACCAGCAAGGTCACCAGCACCAGCCAGAATTGAAAACGCGTCGCTGGGTCGATCGCCTGGGTTGCAAGCACCGACACCAGCGCCAGCAGCGCAATAACGTTGGTCAGCGGGAATCCCCAGGCCCTGAACGAGGATGGGCCCACCACTTCATGCCGGGTTTTCAGGCGCATGCCGACGTGGGCGAAAATGATGAAGATCCAGACGAAGATGATGAACGCACCGGTGCTCCTGGCCAGGGTCAGGAAGAGATCGCCGCCACTGATGAAGTGCAAGGTCAGAATCGTCACGCAAATGCAGAACGCCAGCGCCAGTGCATTGATCGGAACGCCCTTGGCGTTAGTCCGGGCGAACAGCGCCGGGGCATGTCCGCGTTGGCTGAGCGAGAACAGCATGCGCGAGTTGGAGAACATGAACGAGTTCATCACCGACATGAACGACACGAACAACACCAGTTTCATCGCCACCGCGGCACCCTTGAAACCGGCGAGGGTGAACAGCGCGACGTAGGGCGAGGCGAGGTTGGCCTTGTCGGTCCAGGGCAGGCAGAGCACCAGGATCGACACGGAACCGACATAGAACAGCATCACCCGCACGATCACGCTCTTGATCGCGCGGATCACGTTCCGGCGCGGGTTCTCCGATTCACCGGCAGCTACAGCGGCAATTTCGCTGCCGCCCAGCGAGAAGATCGCCACGATCACCCCGGCCATCACCGGCGACAGGCCATTGGGCATGAAGCCGCCATGGTCGGTGAGGTTGACCAGGCCGGGAGCGGGGATGTCTTCCTGCCACCCCAGCAGTATGGACGCGCCGAGCAGCATGAAGATAAGGATGGTGACCACCTTGAGCGCCGCCAGCCAGTATTCCACTTCGGCGAACGAACGCACCGAGTAGGCGTTGCTGGCGATCAGCGTCACCAGCATGATGAAGGCGCCGATCCAGATCGGCAGCCAGGGCATGAAATCGTTGAGGATCGCGCCCAGCAACACGGCTTCGAGGGTGATGGTCATCATCGACTTGAGCCAGTACAGCCAGCCCACGGTGAAGCCCGCCCAGTTGCCGAGGTAGGTGTTGGCGTAGGTCGAGAAGGAGCCGGCGTCAGGATTGCGCGAGGCCATTTCGCCGAGCATGAACATCACCAGGGTGACGATGATGCCGCCGATCACGTAGGACAGAATCGCGGCCGGGCCGGCCGAGGCAATCAGGCTGCCGGAGCCGACGAACAACCCGGCGCCGATCACGCCGCCAAGCGCGATCATGGTGATATGCCGCTGCTTGAGGCTTTGCTTCAATCCGTTGTCTTGCATGTCCAGACTTCTCTTATTATTGGAAGAAACCGGCGCGTCCTGCGAGCGGCAAGTGCTCGCGGATCTACCTGCACGGGGCGGTGCCATCAATCGAGGTCTTGCTTCAGGCAATGGCTATCCGAGCCGACACCTTGGGCAAAGCGGCGCGTCATCTCAAACGAATTCTGCGCACAACATCCTGCGGATTTTTCCTGAGGTCAGTTTCGACGCCGATGCGCTTGAGACGATCGATGAATAACTTGAGCTGCCCGGAAGCGTCGTGGCGAAGGGGTTTGCATAGCATGTTCCTCAAAGGCATGGGTGGCGAACCTGGGCGATGCGCAGTATGGATTTCCCTACCTGTCTGGTGCCGGGCGCCTGGTGCTCAAGGATGTACTGATGCTGGCGGGAACAGTGATGTTGATTGCCGATTCGGCTCGACGGGTACTGCATCAGAAAAAATCAGGTCATACGCTGACAAAATCCTAGGAAGCTTCCTTCAATTCCTACGGCTTAGGTCAATATCTCCTCACAGTGCTTTGGCGTACCGTCGAGTCCCCTTCAAACAAGGACGAAGCCCATGCAATCACTGGAGCGAGTGCTCGACATACAGCCTGTCGTGCAGGCTGACATCACCTTTCAGATCAATGGCCAGACGGTGCAGGCCGCAGAAGGCGAGACGGTACTCAGCGTGCTCAATGCCGTTGGCCTGCGTCAGCTGGCGCGCAACGACCACGGTCAGCCAGCTGGCGCCTTCTGCGGCATGGGCGTTTGCCATTGCTGCCTGGTGGCGATAGACGGGCGGCCCAAGCGCCGAGCCTGCCAGACCGTGGTCCGGCAGGGGATGCGGGTGGAGACCGAGGTCAATCGCCTGGCCCGGGAGGTGCAGTCATGAGTCTGCGGCCGGTGATAGTGGGAGGCGGCTCGGCGGGTATGGCGGCGGCCATCGAGCTGGCCGAGCATGGCGTCGACTGCCTGCTGTTCGATGAAGCCTCGCGCCCGGGTGGCGTGGTCTATCGCGGGCCGCTGCGTGCCGGTGTCGACCTCGGTTACCTCGGCGCGCGCTACAGCAAGGCCCTGCACACGCTGCACGAAGACTTCGCCAGCAGCGCCGAACATATCGACTTGCGCCTGAACAACCGTGTGGTTGGCGGCGATCATGAGCGCCTGATGGTGCTGGATGCCGACGAGCAACTGCATGAGATCGACTATTCCCATCTGCTGCTGTCGGCCGGCTGCCACGAGCGCAATGTGCCATTCCCCGGCTGGACACTGCCTGGCGTGATGCTGCTGGGCGGGCTGCAATTGCAGATCAAGAGCGGTGTGGTCAAGCCGCTGGGCAGCACCTTGATCGCAGGTACTGGCCCGCTGCTGCCACTGGTGGCCTGCCAACTGCATGCGGCGGGCGCCAAGGTTGCCGGCGTCTACGAGGCCTGCGCCTTCAACCGTATCGCCAAGGAAAGCCTGGCGCTGCTGAACAAACCGCAGCTGTTTCTCGACGGCCTCAGCATGCTGGCGTACATGAAGCTCAACGGCATTGCGATGCACTATGGCTGGGGTGTGGTCAGCGCCAGTGGTGAAGGTGAACTGCGCGAAGTCAGCCTTGCGCCCTATGGCCAGGATTGGAAAGCCGACATGAGTCGGGTGCGGCGCGAGCCGGTTGACACCTTGGCGGTCGGTTATGGATTTATTCCGCGCACCCAGCTCAGTCAACAGTTGGGGCTGGCGCATGGGTTCAGCGACGACGGCTACCTGCGCGCGACATGCAATGTCTGGCAGCAGAGCAGCCAGGCGCATATCCACCTGGCCGGCGACATGGGCGGTATCCGTGGTGGCGAGGCAGCTATGCTGACCGGGCGCATCGCTGCGGTGTCGATCCTGCAGCAACGTGGCGTGCTCGACGCCGCCCAGGCCATCGAGCGGCGCGAGCAGTACTTGGGCAAGCTGGCCGCGATCACGCGGTTCAGGGCGGGTGTCGAGCGCTATACCCAACGTGGCGCAGCGCAAATCGAGCTGCCGCAGGCCGACACGGTGATCTGCCGCTGCGAGCACGTCACCCGTAGCGATATCGACCTGGCGCTCGAGCAAGGTGTGCAGGACATGGCCAGCCTGAAGATGCGCACGCGGGTGAGCATGGGCGACTGCCAGGGGCGCATGTGTGTGGGCTACTGCAGCGATCGCCTGCGCGCCAGCACCGGGCGAGCGGATGTCGGCTGGCTGCGACCGCGTTTCCCGATCGATCCCATCCCATTTTCCGCATTCCAGCACCTGGCCACGGAGGCCTGAGCATGAACAAGACCTACGACATCGTCATCGCCGGCGGCGGGGTGATCGGCGCCTCCTGTGCCTATCAGTTGTCCAAGCGCAAGGGGCTGAAAATCGCCCTGATCGACAGCAAGCGCCCAGGCAATGCGACACGAGCCTCGGCTGGCGGCCTGTGGGCCATCGGCGAGTCGGTGGGCCTGGGGTGTGGCGTGATCTTCTTTCGCATGATGTCCTCGCGCAACAAACGCGAGGCCCATGGCGCAGCAGTGGCGGTGGATTCGAGCACGCCGCATATCCTGCCGCAGTGTTTCTTCGATCTGGCTCTGCAGTCCAATGCACTTTATCCACAGCTGCACCACGAATTGATCGAGCGCCATGGCATGGACTTCAAGTTCGAGCGCACCGGATTGAAGTACATCATCCAGGACGATGAGGACCAGCTGTACGCCGAGCACATCGTCGCGCAGATCCCGCACCTGGCGGACCAGGTGCGCTGGCTGGATCGCCAGGCACTGCGCGAGCGCGAGCCGGCGGTGACCCTGCAGGCCAAGGGGGCGCTGGAGTTCCTCTGCGATCACCAGGTCAGCCCGTTCCGCCTGGGCGACGCCTACCTGGAAGCTGCGCGTCAGAACGGCGTCGATCTGTATCTGAACACCAACATCACCGATGTGCTGCAGGGGAACTCGCAGATCAAGGGTGTACGCACTGCCGAGGCGGGGGTTTTCCATTGTCACACCTTGCTCAATGCCGCCGGGGCTTGGGCGGGCGAGCTCAGTGAGTGGGCCACCGGTACTTCGATTCCGGTCAAGCCGGTGAAAGGCCAGATCGTTCTCACCGAACGTTTGCCCAAGCTGCTCGATGGCTGCCTGACCACCAGTGATTGCTACATGGCGCAAAAGGATAATGGCGAGGTACTGATTGGCAGCACTACGGAAGACAAGGGCTTCGATGTCAGCAATACCTTCCCCGAAATTGCCGGGTTGGTTCAGGGGGCGGTGCGTTGTGTACCGGAGCTGGCGCAGGTGAGCCTGAAGCGTACCTGGGCGGGGCTGCGTCCCGGGTCGCCGGACGAACTGCCTATTCTTGGCCCTGTGGATGAGGTGACTGGCTACTTCAACGCCTGTGGACATTTCCGCACAGGGATTCTCACCTCGGCAATCACCGGCGTGTTGCTGGACAAGGTTATCCACAACGAGCCACTGCCGCTGGATATCACACCTTTCCTGGCGAGACGTTTCGGGCGGGCTGTGGATAAGAACTGGGCGGTGGGGTAGGGCATGGGCGGCCGCTCCTGCAGGCGTGGTAGCCGCTGCAGGAGCAACTGTCTTGTCCAAAATCAAAGGTCAGCCCAATCCCCTGTGGGAGCGGGTTTACCCGCGAACACGGGCGTAGCCCGTGCCAGGCAGCGCGGTGTCCTTTTCGCGGGTAAACCCGCTCCCACAGGGGCCTGCGCTGCTTTTGCAGAAGCGGCCTTGTCTTAGATCTGCATCGCCATCCCTTCCACGTTCATCGCTGCCTGGCGTAAGGCTTCGGAGCGAGTCGGGTGTGGGTGGCAGGTCAGGGCGATATCCTCGGCCGACGCGCTGAACTCCATGGCCACGCAGAATTCGCCGATCATCTCGCTGACGCTCGGCCCGACCAGATGCACACCTAGCACCTCGTCGGTCTCGGCGTCGGCCAGCACCTTGGCGAAGCCTTCGGTCTCATGGTTGATCTTGGCGCGGCTGTTGGCGGTGAAGGGGAACTTGCCGACCTTGTAGGCACGGCCCTCTGCCTTGAGCTGCTCTTCGGTCTTGCCAACGCTGGCCAGTTCCGGTCGTGTATAGATGACGCCGGGGATCAGGTTGTAGTTGACCTCATGGGCCTTGCCGGCAATACGCTCGATGCACGACACCGCTTCGTCTTCGGCCTTGTGCGCGAGCATCGGGCCGGAGGTGACGTCGCCGATCACCCAGATGCCGGGGACCTGGGAGCGGTGGTGGTCATTGGCGAGCATGCCGCGTTTGTCGGTCTGCAGGCCGACGCTCTCCAGGTTCAGGCCCTGGGTGTACGGGCGGCGGCCGATGGCCACCAGCACATAGTCGGCCTCCAGGGTTTGCGCGTCGCCGCCAGCGGCAGGCTCAAGCGTCAGGCTGACGCTGCTCGCCGAAGGCGTGGCCTGGGTCACCTTGCTGCCGAGCTTGAAGCTCATGCCCTGTTTGGCCAGGGCTTTTTGCAGGGTCCTGGCGGTTTCCTCGTCGGTGCCGGGGCAGATGCGGTCGAGGTATTCGATCACGGTCACCTCCGCCCCCAGGCGACGCCAGACCGAACCCAGTTCAAGGCCGATCACGCCTGCGCCGATGACCACCAGGTGCTTGGGGACCTGCGGCAGCGCCAAGGCGCCAGTGGAGTCGATGATGCGTTGGTTATCGATATTCACCCCTGGCAGCGGGGTTGGCTCGGAGCCGGTGGCGATCACGATATCTTTGGCCTGAAGCGTGGTTTCGCTGCCATCCTCGGCCTTGACGATGACCTTGCCGACGCCGTCGAGGCGGCCCCAGCCCTTGACCCAGTCGACCTTGTTCTTGCGGAACAGGTACTCGATACCCTTGGTCAGGCCGCTCACGCTTTCGTCTTTCTGCTTCATCATCTGCGCCAGGTTCAGGGTCGGCTTGACCTCGATGCCCAAATGCGCGAACTCGCTGCCGCTGGCGGCTTCGTACAGCTCGGAGGCGTGCAGCAGCGCCTTGGAGGGCATGCAGCCGACGTTCAGGCAGGTGCCGCCGAGAGTCGAACGTCCTTCGACGCAGGCCACGCTCAGGCCCAACTGACCGGCACGGATGGCCGCGTTATAGCCGCCAGGGCCGCCACCGATGATCACCACATCATAGGATTTCATGGGATTCACTCCAGGGAAGAAGAATGCGCGAGAGGGGGCACAAGGTTAGTCGCTGAATCGCGGATTGTATACAATCTGTTAGTCGCGGCATGGCCGATAGTATTGGACTATGGTCGCTATAAAAGGAAACTTCCGATGAATGAACTACCCTGATCCGGTGACGCTCGAATCCTTGTACGGCGTCCGTAATTGAAAGGGGGTCTTTCATGCTTGCGCAACTTCCACCTGCGTTGCAGAGCCTGCACTTGCCTTTACGTCTTAAGCTGTGGGACGGCAACCAGTTCGATCTAGGGCCTAGCCCGCAGGTCACCATCCTGGTCAAGGAGCCTCAGTTGATCAGTCAGCTGACGCACCCGAGCATGGATGAACTGGGCACAGCCTTTGTCGAGGGCAAGCTTGAACTCGAGGGGAACATTGGCGAAGTCATCCGCGTTTGCGACGAGCTCAGCGAGGCTTTACTCAAAGACGATGAAGATGTAGTCCCGGTGCGCACCTCGCACGACAAGAAAACCGACGCCGAAGCCATTTCCTACCATTACGACCTGTCCAACGAGTTCTACCAACTGTGGCTCGATCCGGACATGGCTTATTCCTGCGCCTACTTCAAGGAGCCGGACAACACCCTCGCCCAGGCCCAGCAAGACAAGTTCGACCATCTGTGTCGCAAGCTGCGGCTGCAGGCCGGCGATTACTTGTTGGATGTCGGCTGCGGTTGGGGCGGCCTGGCGCGTTTTGCCGCACGCGAATATGGCGCCAAGGTGTTCGGCATCACCCTGAGCAAGGAACAATTGACGCTGGGGCGCCAGCGGGTCAAGGATGAGGGGCTGTCCGACAAGGTCGACCTGCAGATTCTCGACTATCGTGACCTGCCCCAGGATGGCCGTTTCGACAAGGCGGTCAGCGTCGGCATGTTCGAGCACGTCGGCCATGCCAACCTCGAACTGTACTGCCAGCGACTGTTCGGCGCCGTACGTGAAGGCGGCCTGGTGATGAACCATGGCATCACCGCCAAGCATGTGGATGGTCGGCCGGTTGGGCGAGGTGCTGGGGATTTCATTGATCGTTATGTATTCCCTCACGGCGAGCTGCCGCACATCTCGATGATTACCGCGCGTATCTGCGAGGCAGGGCTGGAGGTGGTAGACGTGGAAAGCCTGCGTCTGCACTACGCCAAGACCCTCAATCACTGGAGCGAAAACCTCGAGAACCAGCTGCATCGCGCTGCGGCGCTGGTGCCGGAGAAGACGCTGCGGATCTGGCGGCTGTACCTGGCTGGATGCGCCTATGCCTTCACCAAGGGCTGGATCAACCTGCATCAGATTCTTGCAGTGAAGCCGTATGCGGATGGCCATCACGACCTGCCGTGGACGCGTGAGGATCTCTATCGTTGATCAAGACGGGGGCGCGTATTGGGGCCCCCCTCATTTTGGGCGGAAGAATATGGGTTATAAAGC
>NZ_JACVTY010000017.1:0-123858 GCF_016624805.1 Pseudomonas sp. S44 | reverse complement strand
CAGCAGCACCCCGCAAACAGCCCCTTGCTGCCCCGCCCGCAACCGCGCTGAAAAGCCTTCTTTAAATCAAAGTAAATCAATACAAAACAATAACTTACAGATACTGGCACAGTCCCTGCTCTAGCCCTCCCCAACAACACTTGAAACACGGGGAGAACCACATGCACCAGCTCAACCCTCTGGCCCGCCAGATAGGCCTGGCCCTGCTGCTGGCCGGTGCCGGCAACCAGGCCTACGCCGCCACCGAAACCAGCGAAGAAAAGAAAACCGAACCCGCCCTCGAAACCGTCACCGTCACTGCCCAGCACCGCGAACAGACGCTGCAGGAAGTGCCCGTCGCGGTCTCGGCGATCAAGGGCACCCAGCTCACCGCCGACGGCGTTCGCTCGATGGGCGACATCACCACCTTCGTGCCCAACGCCTCGGCCAAGAACCCCGATGGCGACGGCCGCCCACGCTGGTACATCCGTGGCCTGGGCACCGGCGACACCGGTGCGGCGACGGTCTACCCAGTGGGCATCTATGCCGACGACGTCTACCTCAACGCGCCCATTGCTGGCGGCGGGCCGCTGTTCGACCTGGAACGCATCGAAATCCTGCGCGGGCCACAGGGCACGCTGTACGGCAAGAACACCACGGCCGGCGCCGTGAACGTCATTTCCAAGAAGCCGACCTTCGACACCGACGGCTACGGCACCGTCGGTTTCGGCAGCAAGAACGAGCGCATCCTCAACGGTGCACTGGGCGGCACCCTGGTGGATGAAAAGCTCGCCGGCCGGGTGTCGCTGTATTCCGAGGAGCGCGACGGCTTCCAGAAGAACGACTTCGATGGCAATACCTATGGCGACGTGAACAAGAAGGCCATTCGCCTGCAGTTCCTCGCCCAGCTCAACCCCGATCTGGATGCCCTGCTGAAGCTGCACAGTCGCCAGTTCAAGGGCGATGGCAGCAACGGCTCGCTGCCAGTGGGCCGTTACTACAACGTCGGCTACCAGCGCCCCAATGGCCGCGACATTTCGCTCAACGTCAACGAGGACTATCGCCTCGACCACGATGGCGCCTCGCTGACCTTCAACTGGTACCTGGGCGACTACACCCTGACCTCGATCAGCGCCTACGACTACATCCGCAACCGCTCCACCACCGACGCCGACTACACCCCCTATGAAGTCAACGGCGCCTCGATCACCGACAACGCCTATCGCCAGTGGTCGCAGGAGCTGCGCCTGGCCTCGCCGCAGGACCGCCCCCTGCACTGGCTGGCCGGCGCGCATTATTTCCACGAGAACCTCGACAGCTCGGCCCAGCGTATCGTCGCGCCTGGCCCGACGCCCAACGGCACCGGCTCCAACCAGGTCGGCAGCACCGCCTATCGCAACCAGGACTTCGACCACCGCACAGACAGCTATGCGCTGTTCGGCAACGTCACCTATGACTTCACCGATGCCTTCAGCCTGACCGGCGGCCTGCGCTGGACCCAGGAGAAAAAGGATATCGACCTGGACCTGGTGCAACTGACTCGCGCCACCGCCAATGGACCGCTGATCCCCATCGCAGGCGCCGGCAGCAATGGCAATCGCCAGCAGGACAAGACCTGGGAAGCCTGGACCTACGACCTCACGCCCGAGTACCGCATCAACGACAACCTGCGGGTGTTCTTCCGCTATGCCCATGGCTTCCGTTCTGGTGGCTTCAACACCGGGCTGTCGACGAGCCTGGCGCAGTTGACCACGGTGGATCCGGAGGAGCTCGACGCCTACGAGCTGGGCCTGAAATCCGAGTGGTTCGACCGGCGCCTGACGGTCAACGCCAACGTCTTTTACTACGACTACTCGGATATCCAGGTGAACCTGCTGACGGTCAACAACGGCGTGCTGACCACCGCCTTGACCAACGGCGCCAAGGGCAAGGTCAAGGGTGCGGAGCTGGAGATCGAGGGCCAGCCCACCGAACGCCTGCACCTGCGCGCAGCGCTGTCGTTCCTGGACACCGAGTACACCGACTTCAAGAACGTCAACCCCGCCACCGGCGCGGTGACTGCCGACTACAGCGGCAACAGCTTCGTGCGTTCGCCACGCAACGTGGTCTCGCTGGGCGCCGACTACACGCTGCCCCTGGATGTGCCAGGGCGCGTGGTGGCCGGCGGCGACGTGAGCTTTCGCGACAAGGAATATTTCCTGGCCGACCGCCAGAGCAGCGGCGCCGACGAAACCCTCAGCCAGCCCCACTACACCCTGGCCAACGCGCGCCTGAGCTGGTTCAGCGCCGACGACAAGCTCAGCGTCACCGGCTTCGTCAACAACCTCACCGACCGCCGCTACCAGGTGCACGGCCGGCCCAACGGCACCGCCGGGCAGTACGTGATCACCTACGGCGATCCGCGCACCGTAGGGCTTAGTGTCACCAGCCGGTTCTAGGTCGCTCTTGCGGGCCCTATCGCGGGCAAGCCCGCTCCCACAAGCGATAGGGTCAGCACAACCAACACACACTTCCAGCAGGAACCCCAGATGCCCCACCACACCCCCTTGGCACGCGCCATCGCCGTGGCCATCGCCGGCTTCGCCGTGCCCGCTTTCGCTGCCGAACCCAACGACCGACTCGACACCGTGGTCGTCGTCGGCACCCATAGAAGCGATGTGACCGCCCTGCAAAGCGCCGCCCCGGTGGACGTGCTCAGCGGCGAGAAACTGCGCGAGACCGGCGCCAGCGACCTGTCTGGCGCGCTGACCGCGTTGTCGCCGTCGTTCAGCTTCCCGCAATCGCCCCAGGGTGCCTTCGCCGGCTCCATCGCCCAAGGCGCCTCGCTGCGCGGGCTGGCCTCCGACCAGGTGCTGGTGCTGGTCAACGGCAAACGCCGCCATACCAGCGCCAACGTCACCCGCCAGGGCCTGGTCAATGGCCGTGGCGCCGCCGCCGTGGACCTGAGCCTGATCCCGCTGAGCGCTATCGAGCGGGTCGAGATCCTGCGCGATGGCGCCGCCGCCCAGTACGGCTCGGACGCCATCGCCGGGGTGATCAACATCGTGCTCAAGGAACGCGACGACGGCGGCAACATCGGCTATCGCTTCGGCGGTTACGACAAGGGCGACGGCCTGCAGCGCAAGCTCAGCGGCTGGAAAGGCTTTGCCCTGCCCAACGATGGTTTCCTCACCCTGGCCTTCGATGCAGGCAGCCAGGACCCGGCCAGCGACACCCGCGATGACAACCGGATCTTCTACCCCGGCGACACCAGCATCAACACCCCGCGCGAGCAGAACAACCGCTACCGTAACTGGCGTTGGGGCTCAGGCAATGTGTCCGATCAGTACAATTTCACGGCCAACGCCGAGACCGGCCTTGGCGCCGGGCTGACGGCCTACGGTTTTGCCAGCTACGCGCACAAGAACACCGATGCCGAGGGCTTCTTCGACCCGCCCACCACCCTGCGCAACAACTACGGCAGCACAGCCCTGGCCCGCTATCCCGATGGTCGCCTGCCGATCACTCGCTACGGCCTGGAGGACTACGCCGCCACCGGTGGCCTGCGCTTCGAAGACGCCACCCTGGGCAACTTCGACCTGGCCTTGAACTACGGCAACAACCGCCTCGACTCCACCGACCGCGACGCCATCAACCCCAGCTGGGGCGCGGCCAGCCCGTCGACCATCCATACCGGCCGACGTGAAGCCGACCAGACCAACCTGACCCTGGACTGGACGCGCGATTTCGCCACGGACCTGCTGTTCAAGCCGCTGACGGTCTCTGCAGGCCTGGCCTGGCGCAAGGAGAACTACGAGCTAACCGCTGGCGACGCCGCCGGCTGGTCCAACGGCCCGCTGTTCAACACCCTCGACCCGATCACCGGCCGTCGCCTGCCGGGCTACTACTCGGGGATCACCCAGGTCGATGCCGCTTCGCTGGATCGTCGGGTGATCGGCGCCTACTTCGACCTCGAAGGGCAGATCACCGAGAAATTCCAGGCCGGACTGGCCGTGCGCAGCGAGCATTATTCGGACTTCGGTGACACCACCAACGGCAAGCTGTCGCTACGCTATGACTTCACGCCGCAGATCGCCGCGCGGGCCAGCGCCAGCACCGGTTATCGAGCACCGTCCCTGGTGCAGAGCGGGCTGTCGTCGTTCAGCGTACAAGTCGTCGAACAGCCGCCTGGCAGCGGCAACTGGGTCGAGGTGCAGCAACGTACCCTGCGTGCCGACAGCCCTGAGGCACAGCTGCTCGGGGGCAAGGCGCTCAAGCCCGAGGAGTCGACCAACTTCTCCGTGGGGCTGGTCTGGCGCCCGCTGCCCAACGCCTCGCTGACCCTCGATGCCTATCGCATCGACATCGACAACCGCATCACCCTGTCGGACCAGTTGCCGGCCTCGGTGGTCTCGCCGATCTTCGCCGGTACGCCCTACGCCAATATCCAGAGCGCTGCGTTCTACAGCAACATCGCCGACACCCGCACCGATGGCATCGAGCTGGCCGGGCACTACGACCTGGACCTGGGTGCCTGGGGCCGGGTCAACCTCAACGGTGGCTATGCGCGCAATAACACCCGCATCACCGGCCTGGACAGTGTCGGCGGCATTCCCGGCAACCAGATCATCGGTCGCAACACCCAGGGCCTGATCGAAGACGGCACGCCCAAGGACAAGCTGACCCTGAGCGCCAACTGGCTGTACGACGGCTGGAGCATCACCCTGGCCCAGCGTCGCTATGGTGAATGGAAGAGCCTGAACGCCAGCAACCCGACGCTGGACCAGACGTTCAGCCCGCAGTGGGTGACCGACCTGGACGTGTCGTACCGCCTTGATCTGGGGCTGACCCTGTCGGTCGGTGCGATCAATCTGTTCGACAGCCACCCGGACAAGCTCGAAGGCGCGCAGCTGTATGGTGTGCCGAAGTATTCGATCACCAGCCCCGAGGGCGCACAGGGGGCGTTCTACTACACCAGCCTGAGTTACGACTTCTGAATCGGCGCGCGCCCCACTGCTGATCGACTGCTGCCCCAGCAGCAGCGTACTGCTGCGTCATCATCAGCGCCCATGGCCGAGCCCCGAAAACACGGGGCTCGGCACACTGGCACAGGTCTTGCGATATCCCCGTATCACCGATCACTCAAGGCCTTCCATGCGCGCCCTGCTTGTTCCTCTCTCCTGGTTGATCTCGCCCCTGGCCCTGCTCGCGTTGTGGGCCTCGGTGGCCGCTGCCGGGGTGTTTCCGGCCAACCTGCTGGTATCGCCGCTGGAGGTCTGGCGCAGCTTCCAGGAGCTGCTGGGCACCGGCGAGCTGCAGGAGCACCTGGCCGGCAGCCTCTCGCGGCTGGGGCTTGGCTTTGCCTTTGGCGCTCTGTCGGGCCTGGCCCTGGGCACGGCCATGGCCCTGTCGAAAACTGTCGAGGCCTATTGCGCACCGCTGTTCCATACCCTGCGCCAGGTCCCCAGCATCGCCTTGATCCCGATGTTCGTGTTGCTGTTCGGTATCGACGAGACCTTCAAGATCGTCATCGTCGCCAAGACCGCGTTCTTCCCCGTGGCCCTGGCCACCGGCGACGGTATCCGTGCCATCCCGCGCAGCCATTTCGAGGTGGCGGCGGTATATCGCCTGGGTTGGCCGACCCTGGTCGCACGCATCGCCCTGCCCGCCGCCGTACCGGCCATCGTCACCGGCGTACGCGTGGCGCTGACCCGCGCCTGGGTGGTGCTGGTGGCCTGCGAACTGCTCGCCGCCGACAGCGGCCTGGGGCAGATGATCGAAATGGGGCGCCAGATGTTGCGCATCGATGTGGTGATGGTCGGCGTGGTGATCACCGGGGTGATCGGTTTCACCCTGGACTGTTCGCTGCGACGTGTGGAGCGGCGCCTGTCTGCCTGGCAGCGCAGTTGAGGAGTGAATGATGACTGTCCGACACTTGCGTGGCCTGTTACTGCCGCTGCTGCTGCTCGCGGCCTGGGAGTACGCCTCGCGCCAGGATGCAGCCGGCGCCTATGCCTTCGTGTCCCTGTCCAAGGTCGGCTCGGCACTGCTCGAGCTGCTTGGCAACGGCGAGCTGCCGGTCAACCTGCTGGCGAGCCTGGCGCGCACCAGCAGCGGCCTCGCCCTGGGCATGCTGGCCGGCATCGGCCTCGGCGCACTGATGGCCTTGTCGCCGCTGGCCAACCGCCTGACCGCACCGCTGTTCCATGCCTTGCGCCAGGTCCCGATGCTCGGCTGGATTCCGCTGATCGCCCTGTGGTTCGGCAATGGCGAGCCGGCCAAGTTGCTGATCGTGAGTGTGGCGGCGTTCTATCCGATGGTGCTCAACACCTACGAAGGCCTGCGCCAGGTCGACATCCGCCAGCGTGAGGTCGGCCAGGTGCTGATGCTCGATCGCTGGCAGCAACTGCGCCTGATCCTGCTGCCCGGTGCCTTGCCGAGCATCGCCACCGGCGTGCTGCAGGCCCTGGCCTTCGCCTGGGTCACGGCCGTTGGCAGCGAGCTGTTCCTCGCCTCTGGCGCCGGCCTTGGCAACCTGATGATGAACGCCGAAGCCGGCGCACGGATGGAAGTGATCATCGTCTGTGTACTGTGCATCGGCCTGTGCGGCTACCTGATGACCTGGCTGTGCACCCGTTTCTGCCGGCGCCTGCTGCGCTGGCGCACCACTGATTGAAGGCCGCGACCATGAATGCCATCGCCCATCCCCACCCGCCTGCCGTGCAGGCTGGCGCCCTGCAGATCCGCCGCCTGAGCAAGGCCTATCGGCTCAAGGGCCAGACCCTCCAGGTACTGCAGGACATCGACCTGGACATTCGCCCCGGCGAGTTCATCAGCATCCTCGGTGCCAGCGGCTGCGGCAAATCGACCCTGCTGCGGCTGATCGTCGGCCTGGACACCGATCACCAGGGCACGATCGTGCTCGACGGCCAACCGGTACGCGGCCCGGGCCTTGAGCGCGGCATCGTGTTCCAGGACCACCGCCTGTTTCCCTGGATGACCCTGCAGCAAAACATCGCCCTGGCCCTGAAGAACCACGCGCTGCCTGCCGATGAAAAGCAGCGCCTGGTTGCCGAGCATATCGAGCTGGTTGGCCTGCACGGTTTCGAGCAGGCCTATCCACACCAGTTGTCCGGCGGCATGGCCCAGCGCGCGGCGATTGCCCGGGCGTTGGTGAACAAACCCAAGGTGCTGCTGCTCGACGAACCCCTGGGCGCGCTCGATGCCTTGACCCGGGTACGCCTGCAGCAGGAGCTGCAGCGCATCCGCGAGCGCGAGCGCTGCACCGTGGTGATGGTCACCCATGACATCGAAGAAGCGCTGTACCTGGGTGACCGCGTGATCGTGATGGATGCCCACCCGGGACGCATTCGCGAAGACCTGCCTATCGACCTGGCACATCCACGCGAGCGCACCCATCCTGCCCTGCAGATCCTGAAACAGCGGCTGCTCGAGCAGCTCATGGCGCATTGAACCTTTAGCCTCCAACCCACGGATGCGCGTCCAGCATGCTCAGGGTGAACGCCAGGACCAACTCGTGCTCGGCAGCACTGCGCTCCTCGGCCAACGCCTCGATATTTTCCAGCACACTCTGCTCTGGCGCGGACTCGACCTCGGCCATCAGTGTTTCGAGGCGATCATGGTAGGGCTGGTTGAGCGTTTCGAATGCGTCGGGCTGCGTGTTGCGCAAATAGTCCTGCCAAAAGCTGCGCTGTACCAACGATGCGGCAATGCGAGTATCCGTTTCCGCCTGCAGGATCGCCGTGCTCGCCGCACGCAGTTGCGTGTCCCCTACATCCGAGAACATCCGGTGGTACATGTAGCGTGACTGGGCCGGCAGCCCGAGCGGCCTGACCAACCCGGCCCGGTATGCGAGATGCACCTCTACCTCGTCGAGCAAACCATAGGGGTTGGTGGCACGCGCCTGTTGAATGTGCTGCGCGGCGATTCTGTCGACCTCGTCCAGCCGATACAGCTCGCGCCCCAATTGCGTCAATGCGGGACCGACCGCAGCGGGGGCCAGCCCGGCAGTGCGTGTGGCGACCAGCGCGCGGACTTCCAGCAGGCTGAGAATCAGCAGCATCTGGTCCGAGCAGGTTCGTGGCCCGGCAGCCTGCTGGAAGATCGCCTCGCGAACCTCGCTGTTCTGTACGCAGGCGTCGATCACCTGCCAGACCCTGCGCCGCAGGTCCAATCCCTGCATTGCGTAGTCACGGGAACGGCCAAGATCATGAAGAAAGCGCATCAGGTCACTGCTGCCCGGTTCATGCACCAGTCCAGTCCATTGGACCTCTCGTACCGTTCTCTCCACATCGGTGGAGCCTGCCAGCCAGAGTTCGAGCGACTCCTGCCCTCCCGGGACATGTCGACGCAGGGGCAAAGCCACCGCAGCATCCTCTCCGATTGTGGTACGCAGTGCGGCCTGCGTTGCTTCCGGCAACGGATTGTCATGCAGGCTCAGGCCTGCCAGGCGACGACGCGAACGGGCAAGGGACGGGCTCATGTCGTTGATATTGTTGTCGCGCAGGTCGATATCCTCGAGCTGCGGATGCATGTACACCTCGACCGGCAGCTCGGCCAGACCAGTACCACGCAATGACAGACGCTGCAGGTTCTCCAGGGGGCCAAGCGGCGGCAGTCGACCGATAGGATTGTGCGCAAGGTCCAGGGTACGCAGCTGCGTCAACACGCTCAGCCTGGCCATGCCGGCTTCGTCGATGACGATCTGGTTGCCGGCCAGGCGCAGTTCGGTGAGCTGCGTCAGCACCTGCAGCCCGTCAGGAATACTGTCGATCAGGTTGTCACGCAGATCGAGGCTGCGCAGGTTGGCAAAGCGCGAGAGAAAATCTGCGTCGATTGCCTGCAGGTTCAAGCGACGCAACGTCAGTTGGGTGACATGCTCGAACATCACGCCCTCGGGGAGTATGGGCAGGCTGTCGAGCCGTTCGCTGTCGATGATCAGCCGGTATTGGCCATCCTGCTCGGCACGCTTGCGCCGCCAGCAATGGCGGATGCGCCGGGCTACCAGGCGACGCCGCTCGAGCATGGGCACCCGGGTTGCCTCGCGACGCCAGGTGCCCAGGCTTTGGTTGAGGCGAGTCATTAGCTGTTGCAGGTTGCGCAGGTGATCCCACAGGCCCTCGCCGCGTTGACGCACAGTCTCCAGGTAGGCTTCCACCTCGACGTCCGACAGGGTCGGAAAGACTTGCTGGTAGCCCCGCAGCAGCGCAAGACGTGACCCTTCGGGCCGGCCGCTCAACGGGTAACCGATGCGTCCGTCGCCCAACCGTTGTGGAGGGCGCAGCCCTGTACCGATGGGCGCCATGCCAATGAGGCGGGCCGCTTGCTCGCGCTGGGCAAAGGCGCGCTCGGCCAGGGCACCGGCCAGGTGCCGGGCAGAACGGGTCGCCTCGCCCAACTGCAACCGTTGTGGAGCATCCAGATGCCATAGCAGGGCCTGGAACAGATCGTCCGTGGCGTAGGCACCCGGCATGGGCGTCCCTTGAGCATCGACTGCCAGATAGCCTTTCGCGGTCTTGATCATTCGACGCGTCTGGCTGGCAAGCGAATCGCCTACCTGTGCCAGCACCTGGCCGTCGAACTGTCCGTCACGCACCTCGATACGTACAGAGCTGTCCCAGGGCGACCAGGCCTGCAACAGTCCCAACGCCAGTTGTTCGGTATCCTGAACCACCGCGGCGGCCTGCTCGAAACCTGCACAGGCCCGATCAAGACGGGCGTCACGCAACTGCCATCGCGCACGCTCGGCCACCCCCAGTGGCACCCGCCCTTGCTCCAGCAGTTGCTGGAGCTGGTCAGCATTGGCCTGGTCGAGCAGCTCCTGCCCGGCACGCGTCGTGAGGGAGGGAAAATCACGGTGCAAGGGCTGCGCCGCCGGGACGGGTGTGGCCTGCTGCTCCTGGACGTGAGCTTCGAAGGCGGCGCCACGCAATTTGGGGAAGCTGGCGTGCAACTGATAACGCTGCGCCGCATCGTACAGGCGCGCTGGCGCAGGTGCATTTTCAAGGTGCAGGCGCCGTAGCTGCGACTCATCCATGCCAATGCTGCGCAGCAGCGGACCGGCCATATCGTCACTCACCTGACGCAACCCTCTGCCCAGGCGGCGTATCAGCATGCCTTCCCCCTGCCATTGTTGGGCAGGCTCCAGGGCATGACGCACGCCACCGGCGCCGTTGTCCTCAAGTGCGATGGTCGGCGCCTCGGGCCGGTTCGGATGCGCCACTGCGGCTACATCCGGGTCGTCGCCCAACCGGTAGGTCATCTCCTCGACCCCTTGATACGCGTGTCCTTCGTGGATTGCACGCTCACCGGGCGCCAGCGCCAACTCTTGCGTGGCATAACCCGGAAGATCGGCACGCGCCAGGCGCAGTTCACCATCGGCACGCTGTATGGGTGCGAGCTCGTCGACCTGCGCTACGCGCTCAAGCACCTTGCTGGCGCCGACCGTGAGGCCGAGCATCGCAACGTTCTGCGCCACGGCCACAAGATGGCCAAGCGCAGCCTCGCGATCACCGAGCTCCCAGTCACGGTAGCCCTCATACACTTCCTCGGTCAGCTGCTCGGCGGTGATCGCCAGCAGTGGCAAGCCAAGTTCTGGAACGAAGAAGCTGGCAATGCCCAGAATGTCGAGACCCAGGCCCTTGAGCCAGTGCAGGCGACGATCACGCTCGACGCTGTCGACCAGGCTGGTCGGCACGGCCAGCACCTTTGCATCGTCCAGCAGGGTATCGATCTGCACCTGGCGCAGGTGGGCGAACAGCGCGCCGCCGACAGACTGCCACCGACCATCCAGCTCGATGGTATCCTGCGGGCCGCCTTCGGCCAGCAACCGTTTCAGCACCTGAGCAAAATGCACGCGATCCTTTGCGCTGACGAAGCGCTGGAAGAACGACCAGTAATCAGCCTTACGAAAACGCTTGCCTAACGCTTTGAACAGCTCGGACCAGGAGCGGTGGACACTCAGTACGCCCTGCGGATCGTCCGGTATCCAGGCAATCAACTGCGCAAGCTGAGCATCTGCGCCCTCTTTTACGGGCATCTGGAACACCACCACCCCCTGGATCTTGCGGCCAAGCAGGCGCATGTCCAGTGCCGTCAACGTGGCTGACTGGGGCGTCGCAGCGCAGACCTTTTGCAGCTCCGCCAGCATGTGCTCGTCGATATCGCCCTTGAGCCGCGCCAGCCATGCTGCAGCCTCCAGCCCCTCTCGCCAGCCCCGCTCGAGCAAGGCTTCATTGTTTCGGCGTACGGCATCGTTGCCAAACAGCACGCCCTTGAGATGCTGCTGGTAAAGCCCCCCCAGATCCAGGGAGCGACACAGGCCCGCAAAGGCCCGGGGCTGTAGGGCAAGCCTGTTGCCTTGCGCATCGACCACTGCCGACGCTGCCTGCCAGGCGACCTTCGATGTTTCGGCACGATCGAAATTATGCAGTGCCGAGGCCAGCAGACTGTTTTCGAAACTGCGAGTGACGATGCCATCCGGGACCCAGCCGACGCCTGACGGGAAGCGGATCTGGACTTCGCGCCGCAGCATGCTGCGACGCACATCCAGCGAGGGTTGCACCCGTTTGTCCAACGCTTCGCTCAGCAGGGGCGCGGCGAATTCGTCCAGCGGTTGGATCTGCCCAAGCAAGGCGCGCACCTCATGCTGCGTACGCTGCTGGGCGCGCAACGCCCGATGCAGAGCGTCCAGTTGTTCGGGCTTGGCTGCGCTCAACCAATTGGGCAGACGGCTGGCGATCAGTGTATCGATCGTTCCATCGGGAAGGGGTTGGGTCGACATGATACTGCTCCATCGCATTGAAAACGCGCATGAAGCCAGCGAGTGCAGAAGCGCACGTGGTAGCTATGTCTCAAGTGCCGGGCAAACGCAGGTCCACCCCCATGGCCTGGGCGAAGGTTTTCACCAGTGGGCTGCGTGGGGTGTTGTGCCGCAGGATCAGGCAGAACGGTGTATGAAAACGCACCATCTCTGGATGGATCGCACGCAAGCGGCCCTGGCTGACCAGCGATTGCGCAAAGTGACAGGGCAGAAAACCGATGAAATTGCCCGTGAGCAGCAGCATGGCCACCGCCTCGACCTGGGTGGCCGACGTCTGGTTGTTCTCCTGTTCGAAGAACTGCCATTTGACCGTGTGCATGGCATAGCGATGGTGCACGAAGTTGTGTTCGCGCAGGCTGTCGAGGGGGATGTCCGCATCGCTTCGGGGGAACAATGGATGGCCTTCGCCGCAATACAACGCCGAGGCTTCCTGATACATCTCGAAGTAGTCGAACTCTTCCCGGCGCTGGTACAGCGGGACAATGCCGGCGATGAACCGACCTTCGATGACGCCGCGCTCCACCTCGTCCAGCTGTGCCACGTTCAGGCGGACACGCACCTTCGGGTGATCGCTGGAAATTTGCCGGATCGCAGCGATCAGCGGCGAGCCGCGATCGGACAGGGTGTTGTCGATGGCGCCTACGCCCAGTTCGCCAATCAGCTCGTTCTGGGCACTGCTGATGCGGTCGCGGAAGTTGTCGACCGAGTTGAACAGCTCGATCGAGGCCTGGTACACCACCTGCCCTTCTTCGGTCAGGCTGAAACCTTCGCGCCCGCGGCTGCACAACCGCATGCCGATACGGATTTCCAGATCGGAAATCTGCTTGCTGATGGCTGCCAGGCCCACGTTCAATTCGTTCTGCGCCGCGCTGAAGCCTCCTGCCTCGACCACTGCCTTGAACACCTTGAGCAGTTTGAAGTCCTGGCCACTCAAGGCCAGTGGCGCACGAATGCGGGTTTTTTCCGGCAGGTTTCCCGCAGTGGAAAGTGAGGTTTCCATTGTAAGTATTTACCTCGCGCTCGGCTTTCAACAGGCTGGATAGCACAACAAGAAATCAGCCGGCCTCGCCATCATGACCTTATGCAACGGCATATTGCAAGACTCTCCGCAATCCCCATTTCAGTCGCAAGCGATTGATTTAATTCATTTTTATACCCTGCCCCAAGCTATGTGAAACCTGCTTTCGCAGGCCTCATGACGGCCCGAACCTGCTGATAGAAGATTCTCCTTCGAGGAACGACAACAATGACTCAGCCCACCGATCGCCTCTGGGGCGCCCGCTTCGCCTCAGGCCCTGCAGCCGCCCTCGCCGCCCTGTCGCGCTCGCCGCAACGCTATTTCCAGATGGCACCGTACGACCTCGCAGGCTCCCGTGCCCATACCCGTGAGCTGCAGCGCGCAGGGCTGCTGGACAGCGACGAGACCACGCGCATGCTGGCCGCCATCGACACCCTCGACGCCGACTTTCGTGCCGGCCGCGTGCAGCCGATCGAGGACGACGAGGACGTGCACACCTTCCTCGAGCGCGTGCTGACCGAGCGTCTTGGCGCGCTGGGCGGCAAGCTGCGCGCCGGGCGCTCGCGCAATGACCAGGCGGCCAACGACCTGCGGCTGTTCCTGCGCGATCACGCACGCAAGCTCGCCGAACAGGTGCTGGCCCTGCAGGACGCCCTGGTGAGCCAGGCCGAACAGCACGTCGACACACTGTGCCCAGGCTTCACCCACCTGCAACAGGCGCAGCCGATCAGCTTCGCCCACCAGTTGCTGGCCCATGCGCAAGCGATGCTGCGTGACGTGCAGCGCCTGGTCGACTGGGATGCACGCACGGCCCTGTCACCCTTGGGCGCCGCGGCCATGGCGGGCTCGGCCATCGCCCGCCAGCCACAACAGTCGGCGCTGGAGATGGGCTACAGCGGCCCGTGCGAGAACTCCATCGACGCCGTGGCCAGCCGCGACCATGTCGCCGAGTTCCTGTTCATCGCCAGCATGCTCGGCATCAACCTGTCGCGCCTGTCCGAGGAATTCTGCCTGTGGTCGTCGCGCCAGTTCCGCTGGGTCGAGCTGGACGATGCCTATACCACCGGCAGTTCGATCATGCCGCAGAAGAAGAACCCGGACATCGCCGAGCTCACTCGCGGCAAGGCCGGGCGCCTGATCGGCAACCTGACCGGCCTGCTGTCCACCCTCAAGGCCCTGCCGCTGTCGTACAACCGCGACCTGGCCGAGGACAAGAGCGAGGTGATGGACACGCTCGACACGCTGGGCCTGGTGCTCCCGGCCATGGCCGGCATGGTGCGGACCATGCAGGTGCGCGTGGACGAACTGCGCCGCCAGGCGCCGCTGGGCTTCACCCTGGCCACCGAGGTCGCCGACTGGCTGGCCATGCGCGGCGTACCGTTCAAGGAAGCCCACGAGATCACCGGGGCCTTGGTGCGCGCGTGTGAGGCGCAGGACATGGAGCTGTGGCAGGCGAGCCCGGCGATGCTCGCCGACATCGACCCGCGCCTGACACCCGAGATGCGCGAGAGCCTCACCCTGGAAGCTGCCATCGCCATGCGCAGCGGCCACGGAGGTACCGCCCCACAACGCGTGCGCGAGCAGATCGCGCGCCTGAAAGTCGCCCTTGAAGCACAGCAGGCCTGGGCTGCCCATTACCAAGGGCCGCGCACCTGAAGACCTGTGGGCAGCGGTTTCGCAAGGACCTGCTGCCCGCCACCGATCGACACGCCCAGGCGCCCTGCGCCGACTGCGGAGCCACACCATGAGTCAGATACACGCCAAACGCCTCGCCGATGAGCGCAGGCAACAGGAAAACGAGTTCGACATCAGCCGCTACGAGCATGTCCCGCGCCGTTATTACGGGCGCATGTTCTTCGCCACGCTGATCGTCGTGCTGTTGCTGGGGCTGGCCAATGCCTTTGCCAATGGCAAGATCGAATGGGCCTTCGTCGGCCAGTTCCTGACCTCCGAGGCGATCCTCTGGGGCTTGGGCAATACCATCGTCATGTCGGTGATCGCCATGGCCCTGGGCATCGTCTTCGGCGTCATCACGGCGGTGATGCGCATGTCGCAGAACCCGATCCTGCAGTACGTGGCGCTGGCCTACACCTGGCTGTTCCGGGGTACGCCGCTGATCCTGCAACTGTTGCTGTGGTTCAACCTGGCGCTGATCTTCCCCACCATCGGCATTCCTGGCCTGTTCCAGTTCGACACCGTGACGCTGATGACCCCCTTCGTTGCCGCGCTGCTGGGCCTGAGCATCAACCAGGGCGCCTATACCGCCGAAGTGGTGCGTGCCGGTTTGCTGTCGGTGGACACTGGCCAGTACGAAGCGGCCAAGTCGATCGGCATGCCGCGCCTGCAGGCGCTGCGCCGGATCATCCTGCCCCAGGCCATGCGCATCATCATCCCGCCGGTGGGCAACGAGTTCATCGGCATGGTCAAGATGACCAGCCTGGCCAGCGTCATCCAGTATTCGGAGCTGCTGCACAACGCGCAGAACATCTACTACGCCAACGCCCGAGTGATGGAGCTGCTGATCGTTGCCGGCATCTGGTACCTGGCAGTGGTCACCCTGCTGTCGTTCGGCCAGAGCCGCCTGGAACGTCACTTCGCCAAGGGCGCTGGCAAGCGCTCCTGATCGGCCATAGAGAGAACATGCCCATGAGAAGCATCGTCAAGGCCGTCGGCCTGCAGAAATACTACGGCGACTACCACGCGCTGAACGACATCAACCTGGAAATCGAGCAAGGCGAAGTGCTCTGCGTGATCGGCCCTTCGGGCTCCGGCAAGAGCACCTTCCTGCGCTGCATCAACCAGCTGGAAAAAGTCGATGGCGGCGGCCTGTGGGTCGACGGGGAGCTGGTCGGCTACCGCATGGCCGGCAACAAGCTGCACGAACTGACCGAATCGCAGATCGCCCGCCAGCGCCTGGCCACCGGCATGGTGTTCCAGCGTTTCAACCTGTTCCCGCACCTGACGGTGCTGCAGAACATCATCGAAGGCCCCTGCCAGGTGCTGCGCCGCTCGCCCAAGGAAGCTACCGAGGATGCCCTCGAACTGCTGGCCCGGGTCGGCCTGAGCGACAAGCGCGACCATTACCCGATCCAGCTTTCCGGTGGCCAGCAACAGCGTGTGGCCATCGCCCGCGCCCTGGCCATGCGTCCGAAACTGATGCTGTTCGACGAACCCACCTCCGCGCTGGACCCCGAGCTGGTCGGCGAGGTGCTATCGGTCATGCGTGACCTGGCCAAGTCCGGCATGACCATGGTCGTGGTCACCCATGAGCTGGGCTTTGCCCGCGAGGTGTCCAATCGAGTGGTATTCATGGACGCCGGACAGATCGTAGAAGCAGGAAGCCCCGAAGAGGTGCTCCTGGCCCCCCAGAACCCGCGGACCCAGAACTTCATTTCCGCGGTTCGTACCTGACTGCCGCCCACAACCATAAAGAGAACCCTAGGCATGAAAAAAACCCTTCTTGCGTGCAGCGTACTGACCGCCTTGGCCTTCAACGTCCAGGCCGCCACGGAACTTCCGGCCTCGATCAAGGCCAAGGGCGAAATCGTCGCCGCAATCGTCCCCAACTACCCACCGATGGATTTCAAGGACCCGGCCACCAACCAGCTGACCGGCGTCGATGTCGACCTGGGCAACGCCCTGGCCGAACGCCTGGGGGTGAAGATCAAGTGGCAGGAGACCGCCTTCGAGCAGATGATCAGCGCCCTGGTCACCAAGCGCGTCGACATCATCCTTTCGGGCATGACCGACACCAAGGAACGCCAGCAAGTGGTGACCTTCGTCGACTACTTCACCAGCGGCCCACAGTTCTACACCCTGCAAAGCCGCGGCGAGATCAACGAGATGACCGACCTGTGCGGCAAGAAAGTCGGCACCAGCCGCCGCACCACCTGGCCCAACGATGTCGCTACCTGGAGCAAGGCCAACTGCGAGGCCAACGGCAAGCCGGCAGTGATCGTGCTCGGCTCCGAAGGCAGTGCCGACGCGCGTGCGCAACTGCGCCAAGGGCGCCTTGATGCCGCCGTGCAAGGCAGCGAAACGCTGCCGTATATCCAGGACCTGGAGAAAGGTACCTTCAAGAGCCTTGGCACGCCGCTGACCACCCAGCTCACCGGACTGGGCGTGGCCAAGGATAACGCTGCGCTGTCGGCTGCGATTCGCAGCGAACTGCAGGCGATGGTCGACGATGGCAGCTACCGCAAGATCCTGGAGAAATGGGGCGCAGCCGATGGCGTGCTGAACCCGATCACCATCAACGGCGGGAAGTGATTCGACCGGTTGAAATTGCGGCGTACTTTTCGCGGGTGAAACCGCGAAAAGGCCCATACCGACATTTCCCAATGCCCGAGAATGGACTGTGGCCACTTACTCCCCCGTCATCCGCCGCTTGATGCTGAGCTCGCTGACCCTGGTGATCAGCCGCTCGCTCACCAGCCCCCTGTTGGCCTTGTTCCTCACGACACAACTGGGCATGGCCCAGCATGACGTCGGCTTGCTGATCAGTGTCGCCGCACTGTCGGGCACGGTGTTCGGCCTCTACGGCGGCTACGTGATCGACCGCTTCGACAAGCGTCGCCTGCTGGGCCTGGCGATGCTTTCGACCGCGATCGGTTTCCTCCTGCTGACCTTCGCCCAGGACGCCTGGCAGGCCGTGCTGACCCTGGTGCTGACCGAATCGGCCTCGGCGCTGTTCGTCATCGGTTCCAAGGCCATGCTCGGCGAGTACCTGGCCGTCGAGCAGCGCGCCAAGGCCTTCTCCTTGCGCTACACCCTTACCAATATCGGCTATGCGACCGGCCCGATGCTCGGCGTGGTGCTGGTCGGGGTGCACCCGCTGGCGCCCTTCTGGACCGCCAGTGCGGTGGCACTGCTGAGCCTGTGGGTGATGAGCGCGGTTCCCGCGAGCACGGCGAGCAGCGCCCCGTCCGCGCAGACGCCAACCCGCTTCATGGCGGTACTGGCGGCTGTGCGCACCGACCGCATCCTGTTGCTGTTCACCGCGGGCAGCTTGCTCAACGCACTGGTGCACGGACGCTTCACCATCTACCTGTCGCAGTACCTGCTGGTGAAATACCCACCCGCGCAAGCCATGACCACCCTCTCGGCGCTGCTGGCCTGCAACGCCCTGGTGGTGATCGTGCTGCAATTCCAGTTCGGCCGGTTGCTCAGCCGTGACAACCTGGGGCGCTGGATGAGCATCGGTGCGGTGCTGTTCATCGGCGGGCTGGCGGGGTTCCTGTATGCCGACAACCTGATCAGTTGGTGCCTGGCAATGTTCGTCTTCACCCTGGGCGAGATGATCCTGCTGCCCAGCGAATTCCTGTTCATCGACAGCATTGCCCCTGAACACCTCAAGGGCAGTTACTACGGATTCCAGAACCTGGCGGCAGTCGGCGGCGCACTGAGCCCGGTACTGTGCGGCTACCTGCTGGGGACAGGCATGCCCGGCAGCATGTTCATCGCGCTGATGGTCACCGCCGCCTGCGGCGGCGGGTTGTGTGCTGCGGCATGCCTGTGGGCGCAGCATCGGCGTGAGGGACCGCCGACGCTCTGACTCAATACGCCTGGCGCAGGGCCTGGTCCAGATCGCGTTGCAACGAACGCACGTCCTCCAGCCCCACGTGCAGGCGCACCAGGGGCCCGCCCAGGGTCGGCGCAAACTGGCGCTCGCGTGTGCCGGCCAAGGTCACCAGGCTTTCGTAGCCGCCCCAGGATGCACCGATCCCGAACAGGCGCAGGCCATTGACAAAGGCCTCGGCACTCGCCAGCGATGGATTCGCCAGGGTGAAACTGAGCAAGCCATTGCTACCGCTGAAATCGCGCTGCCACAAGGCGTGCCCAGGGTGCTCCGGCAAGGCTGGATGGAACACCTGCGCCACGTCCTCGCGCTGTTGCAACCAGCGCGCGATGTCCAACCCCTGACGCTCGTGCACGGCCATGCGGCTGGCCAGACTGCGCGCACCACGCAACACCAGCCAGGCATCGTCGGGGCTTACGGTGCAGCCGCAGTTGTCGCTCATGCGCGAGAGCGCGGCAAAGGCTTCGCGGGTGGTGCAGACACTGCCCATCATCACGTCGCTGTGTCCGCCCAGGTACTTGGTCAAGGCCATGACCGAAATGTCGGCGCCCAAGGTCAGCGGCCGGTGCAGGTAGCCCGAGCCCCAGGTGTTGTCGACGGCCAGCAGCACGCCGCGGGCCTTGCACAGGGCAGCCATGGCCGGCAGGTCGTTGAGCTCGTAGAGCAACGAGCTGGGGCTTTCGCTGTAGACCATGCGTGTTTCGGCGCGCAGCGCCTGCTCCAGGTCACGACCGTCGGCGGCGAAGTACTGCACCTGCACGCCGAAGGGTTCGAGCAGCTCACGCGCCAGGCGCCGCACCGGATCGTAGACACCATCGCTGATCAGCAGATGATCTCCCGGACGCAAGTAGGCCAGGAACGTCTGGGCGATTGCCTGCAGGCCGGTGGCAAACAGCCGGGTGCGATACCCCCCTTCCAGTTCGCTGACCAGGTCTTCCAGGGCAAAGGCCGTGGGGTTGCCACGGGCACCATAGCTGAGCACGCGCTCCTGGTCGCGACGGCTACGGGCCTGGCGCATGTCGGCGACGCTGTCGAACAACACCGTGCTCAGGCGACTGACCGGCGGATTGACGCCATGGGCACCCACGCCCTGCTCGCCTCGCCCACCGTGCACCAGGCGCGTGGCCACCGGGTCGACAGCGGTCAATGGGCTGAAGCTACGGGTTTCGGCCTCGTTCATCTGGGCAATCAGGCCGGTTTCCCAGGCCAGGTACTGGCGCGCCGCGTCCTTGTTGCCGCTGTGCCGGTCATGGACGAAGAACAGGAAATCGATACAGTCCGCATCCGGCAACGACAGGTCGTTGTCCACCTGCGGCCAGTCGTCCAGCGATGCACGGGGGAACAGCCGCGCAGCCTGTTGCTGGGCAGGTGTCAGCTCGGCGAGCGCCAACTGTGCCACGCGCGGATCGTCGGCGATGAACACCAGGCGCTGCCCAGCTCCGCCCACCTGCTGCGCCAATTGCGGACGGATCGACCACCGGGCGCCTTGCAGGTGGCGCTTGCGGTAGGCGGTGCTGGAGCGCAGGTCGATCAGTAACGCCTCTGCAAGCTCATCGGCGCGGGCTTCGGCGAGGGTCACCGGCAATGGCGCAGCAACGTCCAGAGCCAGGCCGCTGTCCAGGCCGCCTTCGAGCACATGGGCCTCGTGGCCCATCTGGCGCAGCCAACTGGCGACCACCGGCGCACGCACGCCATCGGTGTCGAACAGCACCACGCGGGCCTTGCGCACACCGATATACAGGTCGGTACCCTGAATCAGCTGGCCGCCTGGGCAATGCTGTGCGCCCGGCAGGCTGCCGGCGGCGAATTCTTCAGGGGTGCGCACGTCGCAGAGAAACAGGCTGCGCCCGGCGTCGGCGGCCCACTGCCGGACCTGCTGTGCGTCCACCCAGGCAACCCCCGCCTGCTGGGCCAGCTGCCGCGCTCGCGCACGCTGTCTGGGCAGTGCGGCGCCGCTGTGTTCGGGATACCCGCGTTGGCTGCCGTGATCCAGCGGCAGGTCCACCAGGTACCAGCCTTGGGTGCCGTTCTCCAAGGCATAGACCGGGTTGTCTATGCCCAGGTTGATCAGCGTCTGCGCACCGATGATGCTGCGGGTGCGGCCGGCGCAATTGATCACCACGGGGGTGTGCGGGTCGCTCACCAGGTCTTCCAGGCGATAGCCCAGCTCGCCATTCGGACAGCAGGTGGCGCCGGGGATGCTCATCTTGGCGAACTCCTCCAGCGGGCGACCATCGAGCAGCACCAACGGCTTGCCTTGGCGCTGCCACTCGGCCAGCTCCTGGGCACTGATGCGCGGGGTGTGGCAGGCATGCTCGACCAGCTCGCCGAAAGCCTTCGAGGGCAAGTGCACACCGGCGAACAGCTCGAAACCGGCGCGCTGCCAGCCCAGGCTGCCGCCCTCCAGGCACTGCACGCAGGTGTAGCCCAACGCTTGCAGACGCTGGGCCCCGCGTTGGGCCAACGCACCGCCGTCCTCGTCGTAGACCACCACGCGTACCGCAGGAGTGGGCGCGAGGCGCTGCGCTTCGAGCTCAAGACGGCTGTAGGGCAGATTGACGGCGTAAAACAGATGGGCCTCGCCGTATTGACCGTGCTCGCGCAGGTCGAACAGGGCGATTTCCTGGCCGTCGAACAGCCAGGTGTGCAGGAGCTCGGGGGTGATGCTGGGGATCATGGGACGCAGTCCGTGGTCGTTGGTGGGGTGCAGGGCTGGCAGATCGTGTCGCGCTGTTCGCGGGCAAGCCCGCTCCTACAGGTGCCTTACTGGGCATTCAGGATGTAGGAGCGGGCTTGCCCGCGAAAAGCGCGACACCGATCTCAAAGCCCGTAAGCCTCGATCGAAGGCGCCATCTGTGATTTGTTGTAGTTCACCACGCTGCCGTCATCCTTGACGCCGTAGCGGTGTTCCAGAGACTCCAGCGGGCGGCCATAGAGGTGGAAGTGCAGCGTCGGGCTGTCGCCCTCGACGCGGATGCCATGCAGATCCTCGCCCAGGAAGGCCACCGAGGTTCCCGGCTGCACCACGATCTCGCGCTCCAGCGCCAGGGTGGCACGGGCCGGATCGCTGCCGTCGTCTTCGCGGCGGTACACGCGGTTGAGCTCCTGGCCCTCGACGGCGACGATGATCGCCCAGGTCTCATGGTTGTGCGGCAGGGTCGCCTTGCCCGGCAACAGCGAATTGACGTACAGGGTCGGCGACTCGCCGTCGTCATTCAGGCGATAGCGAAACTGGGTTTCGCCGGTGGCGGCATCCGGGGCCGGAAAACGCTCGAAGTTGAACAATTCGCGGCGCTCGGCCAGGCCCTCGAGCAGCTTGACGATCTGCTGCAGAGCTGCACGGTCGACGCCGCGCGCATGGATGGCGCGCACTTGCGCAAGGAACGGCTGGATCACGGAATCACGGGACATGGTCGGTCTCTCTTGGCTGGAGGCTGAAATCACACGCTGAGGCTGTAGCGCCCCAGGTTGGTCAATACATCGGGCGCCGGGCGGCTCGGGCGCTGACTGCCCTCGCCCAGCGCGTGCTGGAGGAAGGCCTGGGTGCGTGCATGGGTCGGGGCACGGAACACCTGCTCGGCGCTGCCGTGCTCGACGATGCGGCCATGCTCGGTGAAGTACACCTGGTCGCTGATCTCTTCGGCAAAGCGCATCTCGTGGGTGACCAGCACGCAGGTCATGCCCTCCTCGGTCAACTCGCGGATCACCGCCAGCACCTCGCCGACCATCTCGGGGTCGAGCGCCGAGGTCACCTCATCGAACAGGATCAGCTTGGGCCGCATGGCCAGGGCTCGGGCAATCGCCACGCGCTGCTGCTGGCCGCCGGAGAGCTCACCGGGAAATGCCGTGGCCTTGTGGCCCAGGCGAACCTTGTCGAGCAGTGCCAGGGCCTCGTCACGGACCTCCTGACGCGGGCGGCCAAGGACCTTGGTCGGGGCGATCAGCAGGTTGTCGAGCACACTCAGGTGGGGAAACAGGTTGTACTGCTGGAAGACGAAACCGACCTGCTTGCGCAGGGCGATCAGCCCGGCTTCGCCCTGCAGTTGCTCCACCGCGGTATCGCCTATGCGGATGCTGCCGCGCTGCGGGCGCAACAGCCCGGTCATGCAGCGCAGGATGGTCGATTTGCCTGAGCCGGACGGGCCGATGATCGACACCGCCTGCCCGGCCTGCACGTCCAGGTCGATACCGCGCAGCACCGGATTGTCGCCAAAGGCCAGGTGCACATCGCGAAGCTGGATCAAAGGTTCAGAAGGCATAGCGACGCTCCAGGCGTTGGGTCAGGCGGGCAATCGGGTAGCAGTAGACGAAGAACAGCGCCAGCACACTGAAATACACCAGCACCGTGAAACCGCTACGGTTGACGGTGTTGGCAGCGATTTGCGCGCTGTCGATCAGGTCGTGCACGCCCACCAGCGAAGCCAGTGCGGTGCCCATGGTCACCACCGCGTACAGGTTCATCCACGGCGGCAACATGCGCCGCAGGCACTGCGGCAGAATGATCGAGCAGAAAATCTGACCACGGCTGAAGGCCAGCGAACGCGCAGCCTCCCACTGAGTCGCCGGAATCGAGGCGACCGCGCCGCGGAAGATCTCGGCAACGTTGGCGCTGGCTGGCAGTGCAAGGCCCACAGTGACCTTGAGCCAGTCGGGAAAGGCCACCCAGGTACCGGCAATCTGCACATCGAACGGGAATACATAGGAAGTAAAGTAGATCAGCACCAACCAGGGCGCATTGCGAAACACCTGCACCCACAACCGCGCCACGCCGCGCAGGGGGCGCAGCGGCGACAGCAGCAGCATCCCCACCAACAGGCCCAGCAGCGTACCCAGGGCGATGGCTCCGACGCTGATCTGGATGTTCTGCAACAGGCCCGCGCCCAGGGTGGGCGACCACTGCCAGAGCGTGGCGAAATGCTCAATGGCCATAACCGGGCATCCTCAGGCGCGCTTCCAGGGCGCGGCCGATACAGTTGACTGCAAAGCTGAGCAGTCCGAAAAAGGCCAGGATCAGCAGCATCAGTTCGATGACGTTGTCGCCCTGGGTCCAGATCATGATCGACGCATAGGTGATGTCGTTGACGGCGATGGCCGAGGCCACGGCGGTCATCTTCACCAGGTCGATCAGGTTGTTGACCAGCGCCGGCAAGGCGAAGCGCACGGCCAGTGGCAACTGCACCTGCAGCAGTTGCTGGCGACGGCTGAAGGCCAGCGAGCTGGCCGCTTCGAGGGTCACTGCCGGCACCGCCTCGATCCCTGCGCGCAGGGCTTCGGCGTGAAAGGCGCCCTTGTGCAGGGAGATCACCAGCACCACCCAGGCGAAGGGGGTCATGGGGTTGGCATTGCCCAGGCTCTGGTTGATCAGCATGTTCAACACCAGGAAGGCGCAGTACAGCTGCACCAGGGTCGGCGTGTTACGCGTCACCTCGATGAAGGCCCGCGCCGGCCAGGCCAGCCAGCGCTGCCCGGACGTGACCGCAGCAGCCAGCAGCACCCCCACCAGCAAGCTGCCGAGGATGCTGAACAGGCACAGGCCGAGCGTGGTCAGCGCACCGTCGAACAGCTTGCCACTGGCGTAGGTGTCGAGCAGGAATGCATAGTTCAGGCCGAGATGGGCAAGCTGCCCCACCAGCCAGTGCAGGCTGTCGCTCATCAGGCGCCTTCGCCCTGCAGCTTGGCACGCAACTCCACCAGCGCCGGCGAGGCCGGGGTGATGTGGTTGGCCTGCTCACGTTCGATCAGCCAGCCACTGCGGTGCCATTGCTTGACGAAGGGGTCCAGGCGCTGCTGGGTGTCGGTTTCGCCCAGGCGGGTCCAGATCACCGAGGGCGCCGGGTTCAGCTCCGGGGTCAGGGCACGATAGCCGCTCCACTCTCCCCCCTTGGCCAACAGCGGATTGATCAGCGTGGCGTCATGCACGGCGGCCACGCAGTTGTTACCGCGCAGGGCCAGCAGGGATTCGGCGGAGGTCTTGAAGGCCTTGAGGTCGGCGCCCAGGTCGATCAGTGCCTGGGTGTAGCTGCTGCCCTGGGAGGTGCACACCGGCTGGCCCTTGAGGTCGGCCCAGGTCTTGACCGGGCTGTCCTTGGCCAGCGCGGCGGTGCCGCCAACCCGGTAGAACGGCGTGGGCACATGGCCCAGCAGCTTGTCGCGCTCAGGTGTCCATTCCATGTTGGCGATCAGCAGATCGACCTTGCCTTGCTGCAGGAACTGCACGCGATTGGCCGGCTGTACCGCGACCAGATCGACCTCGACGCCCAACTGGCGCGCCAGGTCGCGGGCCAGATCGACGCTGAAACCGATCGGCTCGCGGGTGTTCGGGTCGATGGCACCGAAGGGACCGCCGGAAAGCACCACCCCCACCGCCAGCTTGTGGCGCTGCTGGATCTTGTCCAGGGTGGCATCGGCCTGGGCAAGGCCGCTGGCGGCAAGGCCGGTGGTGGCGAGCAACGCGGCAAACAGGCCGCGACGGGCAACGGTGGACAGCGACATGGTGGGGCTCCTCATCCCGGCAGCCGGAACATCCGGCCAATGAGGGCGCATCCTAGAAACTTGGTGGGATCAGGGGAAATGCAAATATTGACTATCGTTATAACTTGGATCGAATGAGTAGGAGCTTGATTTGGCATAAGCAGCGTAAAATATGGGTTTTGCATCAAGGCGTTGCAAATCCAGGCCAACAAAACATAATAATTCTTTATTGTTTATTGACTGACAGTAATGTAAAAACGGGCGATCCGCCTCCCCCACTCCAACCGCAGGCCCGCCGATGACCGCACCCGCCCTGGACCTCGATCTGCTACGCACCTTCGTCGCCATCGTCGATCACACAAGCTTCGCCGAAGCCGGTCGCCACCTGGCCCGCACCCAGGCCTCGGTCACCCAGCACATGCAACGGCTGGAACAGCAGGTGGGCGTAGCGCTGCTGCGCAAGCAGGGCCGACACAAAGCCCTCACCGATGCCGGCCGCCAGTTGTTGCGCCATGCCCGGCAGATGCTCGCACTCAATGACGAAGCCCTCGCCGGCCTGCGTCAGGACGGCCTGAGCGGCGTGCTGCGGATCGGTTCGCCGCATGACATCGCCGACACCATCCTGCCACCTCTGCTTGGCCATATCGCCCGTTCGGCGCCGAACCTGCGCCTGGAGATAAACGTCGGCCGCAGCCCGTTTCTGATGGACGACCTGCAGCGTGGCAAGGTCGACATGGTCATTTCCACCGTCACCGCCCCCGGCGTGGAGGGTTTCGCCTTGCGCACCTCGCCGGTGTGGTGGATCTGTGCAGCGCAGTACCAGCACATCCCCGGCGAACCGCTACCGTTGGTGCTGGTGGACGAACCCAGCCTGTACCGCCGACTGGCCCTGGACGCCCTGGAACAGGCCGGCATACCGTGGCGCCAGGCCTACCTGGCGTCCAACCTGATCGGCATCAAGGCCGCAGTCCGCGCAGGATTGGGCATCACCGCGCGCAGCCAGGAGATGGTCGGCCCGGACATGCGCGTGCTCGGCCAGAGCGACGGCCTGCCGCCTCTGCCGGACGTCACCTACCACCTGTGGGTACGGGCCAATACGGTCAACCCGCTAGTGCGCCAGGCCTATGCCATGGTGCGCGCCAGCGTGGGGCTGTGAGCCAATCGCCACGGCCCACCGCGATGCGCTAGAGTGGCGACCTCTCACTCGGTAAGGATGCCCCCATGTCGTTCGCCCCCGCCATTCCCGTGCTGCGCATCTTCTCGGTCGACAAGGCCAAGGAGTTCTACCTCGATTTCCTGGGCTTCACCATCGACTGGGAACACCGCTTCGCCCCGGACCTGCCGCTGTATGTGCAGATTCACCGCGACGGGCTGATCCTGCACCTGTCCGAACACTATGGCGACGCCACGCCAGGCTCCACCGTGTTTGCCCGGGTCGAAGACCTCAAGGCGCTCGAAAGCGAACTGCAGGCCAAAAAGTACGGTTATTCACGCCCCGAAGCCGAGCGGGTGGACTGGGGGCTGCAAATGCAGATCCGTGATCCGTTCGGCAATTTGCTGCGGTTTTGTCAGCAGATAGGGGATGCATAGCATTACTGAAATCTCCTACGCACTACTTAGAAGCAAGTGAATAGGCTCAGCAGCGAAAGTTCTGCATTGTGCGCGAACCTGAAATGGATTCGACACCAGTAAGGAACTTCGCTTGCAGGTTACAAGGACATATCAAGTCGTCGCTCATCACGGGATCACATTCCAAATCAACGAATTGATCGTCCAACCCTCAGATCGAAGCCGCTTGAACCAGCTTTGTTTTACCGCGGCCCGTCAAGATAATTATCGAATTACCGACCTCATCATTGATGTCTACGATCGCATGCAGGCAAATGACAGGCCGTGCTCGCTGCGTGTAGCCATCTCCTCCCCTCTCACTCGAAGCCAGGCTGACCTGTTGAACGAGCAGCGCAACAGCGTCGGCGCCGTATTTGGAAGCGCCGTCAGCACCCCGATCGGGACCGTTACGCTTGCAGGAGGCTTGGTAGTGGGCGGCCTGGTCGGCTCCTATGTCACCAGTCGCATCCCGACATTCCACTCCGGAGACAGAATTGTCAGTATTCAAGCCCAAGTTCAAGGCGGCATAGGACCTCAGCGCACCAACAAGAGCCTGATCATCAACAGTCGAGCCACCTGATGAACGATTTGATCAGCATCATCTTATTGTCCCTGATTGCACTCATCACAGACCGAATCCTTTGTCGTCCGAACATGCGCAAGTGGGCGGGCATCGCATTAATCTCATGTGCCATCGCAAGCCTTTTCTTGCTCGGACATGGAACATTGCTGGGCATCCCAGCATTTCTATGGCCGATATTTCTGGCCGCCACAGGCATCCACCTGCTTACCCATCAAACGAAACATTGTTCAGATGCCGATCATGGAGAAGGCTCGTAGCACAACGGTACAGAGCGAGCACTGCGGATAGGCCAAACGGCTACGCAAAATACCTCACGCCCGACCAGAGCCCCCACCAGCACTGCACTGCAGATCATCCGACAGCCAGCCAACCAATTCATGACTGGCCGTTCCCCATCCTCTGCGGATGTATTATCGTGGCGAGGTGCGCATTTAAAAGCAGCCCGAGCGATCGGGCCTCTGCAAGACAATAGAGGGTGTCATGAGCAACGAGATCAACTGGGACAAGCTGGGCTTCGACTACATCAAGACCGACAAGCGCTACCTGTCCGTGTGGCGCAACGGCGAGTGGGACAAAGGCACCCTGACCGACGACAACGTGCTGCACATCAGCGAAGGCTCGACTGCCCTGCACTACGGCCAGCAATGCTTCGAGGGCCTGAAGGCCTACCGCTGCAAGGACGGCTCGATCAACCTGTTCCGCCCGGACCAGAACGCCGCACGCATGCAGCGCAGCTGCGCCCGCCTGCTGATGCCACACGTGCCGACCGATGTGTTCATCGAGGCCTGCAAGCAGGTGGTCAAGGCCAACGAGAAGTTCGTCCCGCCGCATGGCAAGGGAGCCCTGTACCTGCGTCCGTTCGTGATCGGCACCGGTGACAACATCGGCGTGCGCACCGCGCCGGAGTTCATCTTCTCGGTGTTCGCCATCCCGGTTGGCTCGTACTTCAAGGGCGGCATGAAGCCGCACAACTTCCAGATCTCCAGCTTCGACCGCGCCGCCCCGCAGGGCACCGGTGCAGCCAAGGTCGGGGGCAACTATGCCGCCAGCCTGCAACCGGGTTCCGAAGCGAAGAAAGCCAACTTCGCCGACGCCATCTACCTGGATCCGCTGACCCACACCAAGATCGAGGAGGTCGGGTCGGCCAACTTCTTCGGCATTACCGCCAACAACGAGTTCGTCACGCCGAAATCGGCCTCGGTCCTGCCCGGTATCACTCGCCTGTCGCTGATGGAACTGGCGCAATCGCGCCTGGGCCTGACCGTGATCGAAGGCGACGTCGAAATCAGCAAGCTTGACCGCTTCATCGAAGCGGGCGCTTGCGGTACCGCCGCAGTCATCACCCCGATCGGCGGCATCGAGTACAACGGCAAACTGCACGTGTTCCACGACCTGGAAAAGGTCGGCCCGGTCACCCAGAAGCTCTACAACGAGCTGACCGGCATCCAGAGCGGTGACGTCGAAGCACCGGCGGGCTGGATCATCAAGGTCGCCTGAGGCATCGCCTTGCAATGAAAACGGGGCGTGCCAGCAATGGCACGCCCCGTTTTCATTGCTGTCAGGGCCGGTTTCTTTGCAGGCGAGCCTGCTCCCCAACGGAGTCGCGCTGAACGCCAAACGCGTGAAAACACCGATACTGGCACCCTGCCTCTGATAGATGAATTTTTCTTAAATCGCCGTTTGTCTATTCTTTGGCACAATCAGCCATCCAATCGCCGCCCAGGTATTAGCATGCCCCGCGTACTGACTATCGAAGACGACGCCGTCACCGCCCAGGAAATCGTCGCCGAACTTTCCAGCCACGGGCTGGAGGTCGACTGGGCAGACAATGGCCGCGAAGGCCTGGCCAAGGCCATTGCCGGCGGCTACGACCTGATCACCGTGGACCGGATGCTCCCGGAAGTCGACGGCCTGACCATCGTCACCACCCTGCGCAGTCTGAAGATCGCCACGCCCATCCTGATGATCAGTGCCCTGTCGGATGTCGACGAGCGCGTGCGCGGTCTGCGTGCAGGCGGCGACGACTACCTCACCAAGCCTTTCGCCTCCGACGAGATGGCGGCCCGCGTCGAGGTGCTGCTGCGGCGCAACAGCGTGCCCATGACCCAGACCCGCCTCCAGGTCGCCGACCTGGAGCTGGACTTGATCAGCCATGAGGCCCGACGCGGCGAGAGCAGCCTGAACCTGCTGCCAACCGAATACAAACTGCTCGAATACCTGATGCGTCACTCCGGGCAGGTCATCACTCGCATGATGATCTTCGAGGAAGTGTGGGGTTATCACTTCGATCCCGGCACCAACCTGATCGACGTCCACATCGGTCGTCTGCGCAAGAAGATCGACCCACCCGGCCAGACACCGCTGATCCGAACCGTACGGGGCTCCGGTTATGCCATTGCTGAACCCATCTAAGGGCTGGAGCTCCTCGACCAGCCGCCTGCTGGCGCTGTACAGCTTCCTGTTCGTGGCCTGGAGCAGCATCCTCATGGGGGTGCTGTACTTCGAGGTCACCAGCTACCTCAACAAGCTGACCCGCCACTCCATGCTGCAACGCCAGCACCTCTTCGCGCACATGACCGGCAAGCAGCTGGACGATGCGTTGATCGCCAGCCAGGCCTTCGAGGAACGCAGCTTCGACGCGTACGGCCTGTTCGACCCGCAGCTCAACCCCATCGGCGGTCGTATCCGCTCGATTCCGTCGGAATTGGGCCTGGACGGCAAGGTTCACGAACTCAAGCGTTGCCTGGATGCCGACGATCCGCACCTGCCGCGCGACAGCTGTGATGCGGTGGCGATCCGCATCCCCGATGGGCGCTGGCTGGTGCTGGTGCGCGACAACGGCTCGCTGTTCGTGGTGACCCGAATCATTCTGCACGCGCTGCTCTGGGGCATTTCGCTGACGCTGATTCCCGGTTTCGCCGGCTGGTACCTGCTACGCAGGCGCCCGCTCAAGCGTATCCGCGCCGTACAGGCGAGCGCCGAGCTGATCGTGGCCGGCGATCTCACCCACCGCTTGCCGCTGTCGGCACGACGAGACGAGCTGGACATGCTGGCCGCGATCGTCAACGCCATGCTCGACCGCATCGAACGGCTGATGCACGAGGTCAAGGGTGTCTGCGACAACATTGCCCACGACCTGCGTACACCGCTGACCCGCCTGCGCGCCCAGCTCTACCGCATTCGCCAGCAGAGCGGAGCGAACTCGCCGGAAGCCGAAGCGCTGGATCAAGCCATTAGCGAGACCGACACCCTGATGGCACGTTTCCGCGGCCTGCTGCGCATCAGCGAGCTGGAAGACCGCCAGCGCCGCGCAGGTTTCGTCGAGCTTGATCCGCACAATTTGCTGGTGGAGTTGCACGACTTCTACCTGCCGCTCGCAGAGGATGGCAGCATTCGCCTGCAACTGGAGCAGCCTGCGCAGCTGCCCGCGCTGCACGGCGACCGCGAACTGCTATTCGAGGCTTTGGCCAACCTGGTCGGCAACGGCATCAAGTTCACCCCGGAGGGTGGGCAGGTACGGATCCAGGCACTGCACGACGACGATGGCGTGCATATCGCCATCGAGGACAGCGGACCGGGGATTCCGGAACAGGAGCGTGCTGCGGTGCTCAAGCGCTTCTATCGCAGCGAGGAAGGACATCGTCACCCAGGGTTCGGGCTAGGCTTGTCGATCGTCGCAGCGATCGTCGACCTGCATGGGTTCAGACTGGAAGTGGGCAGTAGCGAGCTGGGTGGAGCGAAGCTGGTGCTGCACTGCTCGACGGCCTGAAAAGCATCACGGGACAAGTCGGTTCGGTGCCCCGACTTGTCCCGCAACAGGGCTGCTGGGCAGCCCTCGAGTCGTATCAGTCAGCCAGACGCCAGGTGGTGGTGCCTTTGCTGTCTTCAAGCACCACACCCATGGCAGCCAGTTGATCGCGAATGCGATCGGACTCTGCCCAGTTCTTGTCCGTACGCGCCTGCAAACGCGCCTGGATCAAAGCCTCGACCTCGGCAGCATCGACCTTGCCTTCAGCACCGGCACGCAAAAAGTCGTCGGCATCAAGCTGCAGCACACCCAATACATCACCCAGCTCACGCAGGCGACCGGCAAGGCCTGCCGCTGCCTCAGCGTCGCTGTCGCGCAGGCGGTTGATCTCGCGGACCAGGTCGAACAGCACGGCGCAGGCTTCAGGGGTGCCGAAGTCATCGTTCATCGCCACGCTGAACCGCTCGACGAACGCCTCGCCACCCTTGGCGGCGACGCGCGGCAGGCCACGCAGTGCGTGATAGAAACGCTCCAGGGCGCCCTTGGCATCGCGCAAGCTGTCTTCGGAGTAATTGATGGCGCTGCGGTAGTGGCTGGCCACCAGCAGATAACGCACCACCTCCGGGTGGTACTTCTCGAGCACGTCGCGAATGGTGAAGAAGTTGTTCAGCGACTTCGACATCTTCTCGCCATTGATACGGATCATGCCGCAGTGCATCCAGGCCGCCGCATAAGGCTTGCCGGTGGCTGCCTCGCTCTGGGCGATCTCGTTCTCGTGGTGCGGGAACTCGAGGTCGCTGCCACCACCGTGGATGTCGAAGCTCTCGCCCAGGCAGCAGGTGGACATCACCGAGCACTCGATGTGCCAGCCCGGACGGCCCGGGCCCCAGGGCGAATCCCAGCTCGGCTCGCCCGGCTTGGCGCCCTTCCACAGGACGAAGTCCAGCGGATCCTGCTTGGCCTCGTCGACCTCGATCCGCGCGCCGATACGCAGGTCTTCGATCTTGCGTCGCGACAGCTTGCCGTAGCCGACGAACTTGCCGACGCGGTAGTACACGTCGCCATTGCCCGGCGCGTAGGCATAGCCCTTGTCGATCAGGGTCTGGATCATCGCGTGCATGCCGGGGATGTGATCGGTGGCGCGCGGTTCCAGGTCCGGCTTGAGGATGTTGAGACGACGCTCATCCTCATGCATGGCATCGATCATGCGCGCAGTCAGCTCATCGAAGCGCTCGCCGTTTTCGTTGGCGCGGTTGATGATCTTGTCGTCGATGTCGGTGATGTTGCGCACGTACGTGAGCGCGTAGCCACTCTTGCGCAGCCAACGGGTGATCAGGTCGAACGCCACCATGCTGCGACCATGGCCCAGGTGGCAGTAGTCGTACACGGTCATGCCGCAGACGTACATGCGCACGTTGTTGCCATCCAGGGGTTTGAAGACTTCCTTGGTCTTGCTCAGGGTGTTGTAGATGTTAAGCACGAGGATTCCTTAGCTGCCCCACGAATCGCGCAGGGTCACGGTGCGGTTGAACACCGGGCGACCCGGCTGGCTGTCTTTCAGGTCGGCGCAGAAGTAGCCTTCACGCTCGAACTGGAAGCGATCTTCTGGCTGGGCCTGGCCCAGCGAAGGTTCGGCACGACAACCCGTCAGCACCTGCAGCGATTGCGGATTGATATTTTCAAGGAAGCTGCCGCCCTCATCGGTTTTCTCCGGATTGGGCGAGCGGAACAGGCGGTCGTACAGGCGCACCTCGCACTCGATGCTGGCGGCGGCCGGCACCCAGTGGATCACGCCCTTGACCTTGCGACCCTCGGGGTTCTTGCCCAGCGTGTCCGGATCGTACGAGCAGCGCAGCTCGACGATATTGCCCTCGGCATCCTTGATCGCCTCGTCGGCACGAATTACATAGCTGCCGCGCAGGCGCACTTCACCGGCTGGCTCCAGGCGCTTGTATCCCTTGGGCGGCTCTTCCATGAAGTCATCGCGGTCGATGTACAGCTCACGGGCGAACGGCAGGACGCGCACGCCCATGTCTTCCTTCGGGTGGCGCGGCAGTTCGAGCTGCTCGACCTGGCCTTCAGGGTAGTTGGTGATCACCACCTTCAGCGGACGCAGTACGCACATGGCGCGCGGCGCGGTGCGGTCGAGGTCGTCCCGAATGCTGAACTCGAGCATCGACATGTCGACCACGCCATCGGAGCGGTTGGTGCCGACCATGTCGCAGAAGTTGCGGATCGAGGCCGGGGTGTAGCCACGACGGCGGTAGCCCGAGAGCGTGGACATGCGCGGATCGTCCCAGCCCTCGACGTGCTGCTCGTCCACCAACTGCTTGAGCTTGCGCTTGGAGGTGATGGTGTAGTTCAGGTTCAGGCGGCTGAACTCGTACTGGCGCGGATGCGCCGGGACCGGCAGGTTGTCGAGGAACCAGTCATACAGTGGACGATGGCCCTCGAACTCCAGGGTGCAGATCGAGTGGGTAATGCCCTCGATGGCGTCCGACTGGCCGTGGGTGAAGTCGTAGTTGGGGTAGATGCACCACTTGTCACCGGTCTGGTGGTGGTGGGCATGGCGGATGCGGTAAAGAATGGGGTCGCGCAGGTTCATGTTGGGCGAAGCCATGTCGATCTTGGCACGCAGCACACGCTCACCGTCCTTGAACTCGCCAGCCTTCATGCGGGCGAACAGGTCGAGGTTCTCCTCGACGCTGCGCTCGCGGAACGGGCTGTTCTTGCCGGGCTGGGTCAGGGTGCCGCGATACTCCTTGGCCTGCTCGGGGGTCAGGTCGCAGACGTAGGCCTTGCCGCGCTTGATCAGCTCGACCGCCCAGTCGTGCAACTGGTCGAAATAATCGGAAGCAAAGCGCACCGGACCGGTCCACTCGAAGCCCAGCCACTTGACATCACGCTGGATGGCGTCGATGTACTCCTGGTCCTCCTTGGCCGGGTTGGTGTCGTCGAAACGCAAGTGGCAGGCGCCACCGAACTCCTGGGCCAGACCGAAGTTGACGCAGATCGACTTGGCGTGGCCGATGTGCAGATAACCGTTCGGTTCCGGCGGGAAGCGGGTGACGATACTGCTGTGCTTGCCCGAGTCCAGGTCAGCCTGGACGATCGGTCGCAGGAAGTTCGCAGGGACGGCGGGGGCGCCTTTGGCAGCGGCGTTGGTCGCGTTGTCGGTGGGCTTGCTCATAGGATCCTTGAATGCAGATGTCCGGTCCGGGTAGGCCGATTGAATCAAAGGGCCTATCATAGCCGAAGCAGTCAAGCTGCTGACAGCCGGGCACCGACAAACTGGCGCGATTTCTCGCAGCGTTTTGTCGCCAGCTGGCAAAATGGCCGCCGCGCGCCTTGTGTCGCCGCCGCCAGATCCTGCGTCAGGTACAGTACGCGACCTGTGCACCCTATTTCCGAATGCCTTGAAAGAGCGAATTTCAGCATGTCCAAAGTCAAACTGAGCACCAACCACGGCGACATCGTTCTGCAACTGAACGCCGAAAAAGCCCCGCAAACCGTCGAGAACTTCGTTCAATACGTCAAGGACGGCCACTTCGACGGCACCGTGTTCCACCGTGTGATCAAGGGCTTCATGATCCAGGGCGGCGGCTTCGAGCCTGGCATGAACCAGAAGAAAACCCGCGCCAGCATCCAGAACGAAGCCGACAACGGCCTGAAGAACACCAAGTACAGCATCGCCATGGCCCGCACCATGGAGCCGCACTCCGCCTCGGCGCAGTTCTTCATCAACGCTTCCGACAACGACTTCCTCAACCACAGCGGCAAGAACGTGCAGGGCTGGGGCTACGCGGTATTCGGCGAAGTGACCGAAGGCCGTGAAGTGGTCGATGCCATCGAGAAAGTCGCCACCGGTTCCAAGGCTGGCCACCAGGACGTGCCGAAGGACGACGTGATCATCGAGAAAGCCGAGATCATTGAGTGATCCTGCTGATCTCCGATCTGCACCTGCAAGAAGAACGCCCGGACATTACCCGGGCGTTTCTTGATCTGCTCGATGGGCGGGCGCGACACGCCAAGGCGCTGTACATTCTTGGCGACTTCTTCGATGCCTGGATCGGCGACGATGCCATGACGCCGTTCCAGCAATCGATCTGCCAGGCGTTGCGCACGCTGTCCGACAGCGGCACGGCGATCTACCTGATGCACGGCAACCGCGACTTTCTCATCGGCCAGGACTTCTGCAAGGCCGCTGGCTGCACCCTGCTGACCGACCCTAGCGTGGTTGAGCTGGGTGGCGAGCCGGTACTGCTGATGCATGGCGACACCCTGTGCACCCGCGACGTGGCCTACATGAAGCTGCGCCGCTACCTGCGCAACCCGCTGAGCCTCTGGATTCTGCGTCACTTGCCGCGATCCACGCGCCAGAAACTGGCGCGCAAGCTGCGCAGTGAAAGCCAGGCGCAGGTGCGGATGAAGAACACTGAAATCGTCGATGTCACCCCCGACGAAGTGCCCAAGGTGATGAGCGAGCACAGTGTGCGCACGCTGATCCATGGCCATACTCACCGCCCTGCCCTGCACAAGCTGGTGGTCGAGGGCCAGCCGGCTCGGCGCATCGTACTGGGGGACTGGGATCGCCGAGGCTGGGCGCTGCAGGTGGACGACCAGGGCATGCACCTGGCGCCGTTCGAATTTTCCTGACGCGCAGGCCCTGAGGTGGCTCGTGCCACCACAGGGCCACTGATTTCGACTATTTCCCCGCGCTGACCAGTGCCTGCTCATCCCGCTCGCTCACCACATACTGGCGATACTGAGGATCGGACGTGATCTGCGCTTCGGTAAACGGAATGGGCGCCAATTGTCCGACCGCAAAGGCACGCGTCTGGTCAAATGCGTGTACCGAGGCCGACTCGCTGGACAGTGAAAACGCCAGCAACCCCTTGGCCTGAGGCCCCTGCTCGGTGAAGCTGACCAACTGCAGGTAGCTGGTACCGCTGACTACCAGACGCTTCCCTGCCCCATTGGGCACACTGACCATGGCGTTGTAGACCCCCAACTCCTGCGGGCCACCCGGCACCGGCGTGCCGTCCAGCGCTTGCTGTACCTGCCCCCACTGCTGTTCTTGCGCCATGCCGCCTTCCTGCACCTGCGCCAAAGAAGCCAGCGCCGCCTCACGCAGCAGCGCGCGTACTGCTGCTTGCTCTACTGCAAGACCACGCGGCGTGTGCTGCGGATCTGCCGGATCGAACGCCACACGCCAGATTTGCGGCTGGTCGCCCAGCGCTTCCATGATGTTGGCAAAATGCACAAGCCCCATGCCGCTGTCGGTGCCGGCCTTGCCGTTCCAGGCCTCGAGGCTGGCGCAAACAGCCTGCAGATCGCGTTCGGTGCCTTTGCACCAGTCCAGCAGCTCTGGCAGCAGTTGGCTGGCCAGATACACCTCGTCGTCCAGCACCATGTGCTGCAGCTCAGCTACGCCGAGCTTGGCGCGACCTTGCAGGCGCTGCAAGGCAAAGCGGGTACGCATCCCCAAGGGTTGGTCTTCACGGCTGATCAGCGGCGAGAAGCCTGTCAGCGGCTGGGCCGGGTTGACCTGCCAGGCCGAGTCATTGGAGTTCTGCACGAAGTCCGCACGCTCAAGGCTTGGCTGCAGGCGCGCGGGGAAGATTCCAGGTTGCGCAGCGTCGGGGTCGACCTTCCACTGGCAGGCGCTGCGCGAACCGTCCAGTACGACCAACGGCCCGACCAGCGATGGATCGCTGCACTGGGCAAGCATGGCCTTGTCGACATACGGCACCACCGACTGATTCAGGTACAGCGCGCGGCCACCGGCATCCACCGCCAGGGTGTTGACCCAAGGAATGCCCTGAAGCTTGGCCACCGAGGTCTTGACAGCATCGATGTCCTTGGCGCGATTGATCCCGTACCACTGCTCAAGCACTCGCGTGTTGTCGAGATTGGCATCGCGCAGGCTGTAGGCATATTTGCCATCCCAGTCCAGACGCCCCGGCCACTGCACCACAGGGCCGAACCTGGAGACGTGGATCTGGCGCTGCACCTGGCTGAGCGTTCCGTCTGCCCCCTTCACCGCAACAGTGATTGCCTGCTGTTGGAGCGGCAGCGACTGGCCATCCAGCAGGTAACGGGTGGGATCCTTCGGGTCGAGCTGCAGACGGTACAGGGTGAAGTGCTTGGAGGTGTCGACGGTATGGGTCCAGGCCAGATCACGGTTGAAACCGATGTTGATCACTGGCAACCCCGGCAGCGCCGCCCCCATCACATCCAGTTGCCCGGGAATGGTCAACTGCATCTGATAGAACCGCAGGCCGCCAATCCAGGGGAAGTGCGGGTTGGCGAGCAACAAGCCACGCCCATTGGCCGAGCGCTGCGCACCGACGGCCACGGCGTTGCTGCCACGCTCGCTGGCGAACGCCTGCTGGCGTGCCAGGGCCACGCTGTAGTCGGCCTTTGGCCTGTGCATGGCCAGCCCCGGCGGCGTCGCCGCAACCACCGCTTCGGCGAACTGACCGATGCCCCCTTCAGCCAGCAGTCGGCGGGTCAGCTTCACCAGGTCCAGGCTGGTGATTGGCCTGACCCAGTCGCCCGCCCCGCACTCCACCGGCAGCCCCTGGGCCTTGCGTTCGGCAAGCGCTCGGTTGTAGCCGGCAGCGTAGCCCTCCAGGCGATCGCGAATGGGTGCCGACTGCGCCTGGAGGAATCCGTTGACTGCCGCATTGTCGTTCAGCCAGGTGAAGAACAGATCGCTGTCGAGGTTGCCGCGCTGCTCGACCGTCTTGCCTTCGGCACCCAAATATTTCGACCGCTCACCATTGACCGTGAGCACTTCGTCAGCCAGCAGGCACAGGTTGTCCTGGGCATAGGCGTAGCCGATGCCATAGCCCAGGCCACGCTCATCGCTGGCCAGGATATGCGGCACACCGAAGCTGGTGCGGCGAATCTGCGCCGAAGCATCTCCGGCAACCTCCCGCGCCTGAACGCCGACGGCAGCGGCGGCAAGCACGATGGCCAGGCCAAGGCAGGACAAGGGACGCGATAGTGTGATCACGGGCACTCCTGGGGTATGAGAGGTCATCCCGATCAGACGAGCAGCCAGATGAAAATTTTACGTATTGCGCTATGCGGGAACGTCTTGAAAAGGACGTGGCAGTTTTTTTTCAGTCAGAACTGCAGTTTTCCCGCGCTCATTCGTCCTAATAGTTAGGCACTCATGATTTCGGGACAGTCCACGAAAAGGAGCATTCACATGTACAACCCGCAACTGCAGGCGCAGCACCAGCGCACCGCTGAGCGCACATCGCCGCAAGACAGCACTGGCGCGCAGGAACGGATCGGCAACGAACAGATCCGCGAACTGTTGCGCGCCTACGGTCTGCGCACCAGCCTGATTCGCCTGAAAGTCATCGATGCGCTGCATTCGGCCGATCGCAGTGGCCGTAGCATCGGCGTACGCGGCGTGCATGCGCAGCTGGAGCAACTGGACATCCCGCTGTCATTCCTGAGCGTGCGCGAAGTGCTCAAGCGACTCTGCACCGAGGGCGTCATCAGCCTGGGCGATGACAAGTGCTACAGCCTTCAGCCCGCAGCCCGCGCCGTACTGGAGCAGAACGCCCTGCGCTGATTCCCCGGCCGGCCAGGATGGCCGGCTGGCCTGCGTCAGGACTTGACCTTGCGCCGCAGGATGCCGTTGATCACCACGACGACCACGGCGATACCGATGGCCAGGTACTGGAAGGTCTGCTCGCTGATCGTGCCCTGTTTCTGCAGGTAGCTCAGGCCGAACATCACACCCATCATCACCACGATGATGAGGATCGAATATTTGAAGCGCTGCATGTGTGTCATCGGCAATTCCTTGGAGCATCAGGGACAAAAGAAGCTCGTCACGAGCCGGCCACATGATACATGGCCAGATCCACACGCGATGCATTTCCTGCTGAGCTTCGCCGCTCAAGATTGAAAACATGGACGCCCGACTCGTGCCCCGGAGCGACCATGCCAAAACCCCTCGTGCTTTGCACCTTGCTGTTTCTCCCGCTCACCTGCGCCCACGCCATCGATACCAGCACCCTGCCCCGCGAACAACTGCTCGAGCTCGGCACCCGCCTCGAAGCCTCCAGCGGCAGCAACCAATGGCAGCAGTTGTGGCAACAGGTTCGTGGCAACGGCTTGTTACAGGCCCAGCCAGGCCAGTTGCGCTTCGTCCCTCCCCCCTCGAAACTGCCGGCCATGGTCAGATTGACCCTGGCACAGGCGCAGCATGTAGAACCCTTCTCCATTACCCACGCGCGCTACCGCCGGGTATTCAGCCCGCAAGTCATCGGCTATCGCGGTAGCCAAGCGCTCGAAGCACTGTGCGTGGACGTGGACTGGCGCGCATTGCCCGCCGCAGCGGTGTCCAGCCCTCAAAGCTACCTAGGCTTGGCAAGCCTGCGCAAAGCCTACCCCTGCGATTGAAATGGGTACCGACACCCTTGGAACACACCTAAGAAGTCGACCGATAAAGAACAAGACCTGCTGCAAAATCACGGTTCAACTTCCTACGCAAGAGCTCTCATCTGCCTGCAACAAACGCTCTACAGGAACTACAGAGCATGGGCCACTTGGCGCCTAGGAATGATCGGGAGAGGTGACTGAGAATCCCTGGGCACCCATCGTGCTGGCCTCTAAGACACAGGGAAATCGAATATGGAACTGCCAGATCTGACTGCAATCGATGTCGCCCAGCTACCTCATTCACTGCAATCGCTGATCGAGTGCATCGGCCTTGAAAATGCGTACCGGCTGACCTGCGCCTACGGCGGCCGCCCCAAGTACATCCCCAAACACCGTGACCGCACACGGCTGGCCGATCTTCTGCCAGCCGACGCGCTGGACGCACTGATCAAGCGCTATGCCGGCATTGCCCTGGAGATTCCCAAGGCCGACCACTTCCAGCGCCAGTTGCGCAACCTGCAAATCCAGAAAGAAAGTGCCAGCGGGCTGTCGCGCAGCCTGCTCGCGGACAAGTACGGACTGAGCCTGCGTCAGATCGGCAACATCCGGCGCCAGGACAACCACCCCCACTGAAAACCGGGCCTGAGCTTTCACCGCCCCCGAAGGAGTATCACCCATGTCCATTGACAACAGCCTGATCGGTTCTGTCATCAACTCTCTACCCATGGACCGAATGATTGCCGGCCCCTTGCAGGCCATGGTCCAGGCGCAGGTCACCGCGAGCAAGTCGTACGCCGACTTCCTCATGAATGTCTGCATCCAGGATGGCAAGGCAGTCGCCATCCAGTTCGACTACGACGAGACCATCGTCGGTGAGGATGGCGAATACAAAGGTATCGTCGCCAAGAGCATGAAGGTGCCACTGCTGGCGGCCATCACCCACCCGAACATTGCCATCGACGAAGGCAAGATCGAGTTCGAGATGACCATCAACCAGATGGCCGAGGACCGATCCTCCAAGGAGGCGGAAGGCAGCATGGAGGCCTCGCTCGGCTGGGGACCTTTCAAGCTGAATGTGAAAGGCAGTGTAAGCCACAAGTCGGAACAGACCCGCAAGACCGATACCCGCGCGCGCTACGCCTTCAACACTACCGTGCGCCGTCAGCAACCACCGGAAGCCCTCATGCGCGTGATGGATTTCCTCACTGATGCCGCAACCAAACCTACCGTGCTCGCCAGTGAACAGCTGCGCAGCAGCGACAGCATCTCGAATGAGGACACCCTGCCCGCCGCCGAAAAATCCACAGCAACACCTTGATGCGCTATAGCCTAGCTCGCGCCCACCTGCCGCAGGTCTCCACCCGGGCACCTGCGGCATCCGCACCGGAGACCGTTGATTGGATCAGCCCTGCGAACACGCTCAACCAACGCCCATGACATCCACCGACCTGCGCGACATCACACGCGGGCTCCAGGAAGCCGCCGCGGCAACCAATACCCTGATTGCCCAGCAATACCTCAGACTCTTCGATCAGTTCTTCGACGTGGACGCCGAGCAGCCCGGCATGCCGATGCGCGCCAAGATGGTAGAAGTGGCGATGGACGACACGCACACCTTGCGCATCCCGCTGATTGCCCTGGTGTCCACCAAGGGCCTGGCCCTGGAGCGCATGCAGGTCGACCTGTCGGTTCACGTGAAGAACGCTCAGGCCCGACAGGATTTGCTGCAGCAGGCCAACGACACCACCTCATGCTCGCACTTCAAGGTCACCGTCGGCGCCCAAACGCGCCGTGGCGAAGGACGCGACCCCGACGAAGTACAGATTCGCATGCAGTTCCAGGCCTGCGAGCCGCCCGAAGCGATCAACCGGCTGATCGAGGAGTACACCAACCTGATCATGCCTGTGCGCACACCGCCCATGCCCGCCCCGGAGCCAGGCGCAGACGGCAACGAGTTCATCGAAGCCGCCACTGTCCGCCGATCAGATCAGAAGTCGCGTTTGTAGAAGATGTCCAGCGAGCTCGCCAGCCCGCTGGCGGCCTCCAGATAGACCTTCTTGCTCAGTTTGTAGCGCAAGGCAATGGTGTTGGCTGGCTCGAACACACCGACCCCATAACGCAGGCTGAGGCGTTCGGTCAGGTTGCCGCTGGCCACCACGTTGGTCTTGTTGCCCGAACCTTCGGTGTCGAGCTGAAAATCATCGATTCCCAGGCTCGAGGCCAGGCTCCCGGTAATCCCGGCGCTACCGGCAAGGCCCAGGCCCAAGGCCGCTTCAGCCAGCATGTTGTTATCCTCGCCAGAATTGCCCAGGGGACGTCCCAACACGAGATACGACAACGCCTGCTCCTGGCTCATGGCCGGCTCCGAGAACACTTGGGTAGTCGGCTGCTCGGCACTGCCGCTCAGGCGAATACCCGCAATCACGTCATCGACCTTGCGGATCGCTTCGATATCCAGGTATGGCTGATCGAGGGGGCCTGCGAACAACAGCCGCGCACGACGGATGGTCAGGCGCTGGCCGTAGGCTCGATAACGACCGTCAGCCAGGCTCAACTCACCACGCGTGTCCAGGTTGTCACCTATGTGCACATGACCCAGCAGATTGGCGGTCAGGCCAAAGCCGCTGAAGGACAACTTGTCACGACCGACTTCGACATCGATGTCCATCGCGACCGCCATCGGCGGCGTACCCTCTTCGGTCTGGTGGCCGACAATCACCGTGTCGTCGGAGACCTTCACCGTCGAAGGCGGCAGCTCGCGCACGGTGATCTTGCCCTTGGGTACCTGAACTTTGCCCGTCACCGCCAGCTTGTCGCCGGACAGGCGGATATTGAGATCCGGCGCGACCTCCAGCGCGGCATAGGGCTCGACGTTCACTGGAAGCTGCTGGCCTTGCAAACGCAAGTCGACAGCCAACGCCTGCCCCCAAGCCAGCTCGCCGGCCAATTGCCCGCGACCGGCCTCGCCACTTCGCCAGTCACCGCTGATCCGGATCTGCTCCCCGGCGACGAGCGCTCGCAACGACAAGTCTTCCAGGCTGACCGGCAACTCGGCGCCACTGACATGCCCGCCGCTAAGCGTCAGGTTGCCGTTGACCTGGGGCGCCAGCAAGGTACCCGACAAACGCCCGTCGCCGTTGAGTTGCCCGGCCAGGCGCTCGACCATCGGCACGAAAGGCCGGGCGATCGATAGGTCCAGCCCGGAAAGGCGAAATTCACCGGAAAGCGGTTTGTCCCGGCCCAGGGGATCGATGCGTGTCGACAGGTTAAACTCCCCCAACCGGTCGCCACGAAACGCCAGCGACGTGTCTACCCGCCGCGGTGCCAAGGTACTGTCCAGGCGGAGCGTCTGGTAGGGGAAGTCGATCCAGCGCCCGTTATCGCGGACCCGCAGCGTGCCGCCGCTGGCATCGATGCGCACCGTGCCTTTGGGGCCGCTGGCCGGCATATCCAGGTTGATGTCGGCATTGAGCATGCCTTGCCAGGCGAAATCCTTCGGCAGCCACTGGGCCAGACTGTCGATGGGGAACTGCTTGAGGTGGTAGCGCAAACGTGGATCCGGCGCCAGGCGCTGATCCTCACCACACAGGCTGGCAGCGCCGGAGCGCCAGCAATGTGCACCGAAGTCGAGCTGGCCGTTGGCCAGGCGCTGGAGGCGGGCGGGGGCTTGCAATTGCCAGTCCTGACCGCCCGCCTGGATGCGCCCGCTGGCCAGGCGGCCACGCCAATCACCCTTGCCGAGCGTGCCGTCCAATGCAAGGTCGAGCTTGAGCTGGGGGCCATTCAGCGCCACTGTCAGCGCCTGCTGACGGATATCACCTTTGCCCGTGGCATCAAGATTGCCCAAGGCCGTTTCGCCCAGGCGGATATTGCCGGCCTTGAGGGTGATCAGTCCACGCTGGGCGCTGTCCAGGTGTGCGTCGAGATCCAGGCGCTGTATGCGGTTGTCGGCCTGGGCCAGCTGTTGCCCCTGAAGACTAAAGGCACCCTGCGGCGCAGCCAGCGTGCCAGCCAGATCGAGGCGACCTTTGACCTGCCCCTGCAAGCGCGGCCACAGCTGGCCAAGGCGCGGCAAGTCGAGATCGAGGCGACCGGCAAGGCGCTGCTGAAGGCTGCCACTGCCATTGATCCGGTTGTCACCCAACTGGATCGCCAGCGCACCGAGCGTCCAGTCCTCACCTGCACCCTTGGCATCCGCCTTGAGCACCGCCGGCTGACCACGCAGGCGCCCTTTGAGGTCAAGTTGGGCAGCGAGCTGCAGACGCTCGTTCTTCAATTCACCCTTGCTGCGCAGCGGCCCTGCCAGGGTGCCCGGCAGCTCCGCCAGCCAATAGGCGGGGTCGAGCGCCGACAGTTGCAGATCGACATCCCAGGTAATCGCGTCAGCAAAGCCCAGCGCCACGGCACCCGATGCCCTGCCCTGCCCGGCCACGAGTGCCAACTGTGGCAGGCGCACCTGGGTCAGGTCGCCATCGAACGGGCTGGCCAGGCTGAACGCACCGGCCGGGCCATCGAGGTCTCCTTTGAAATCACCGGTGTAGGTACCGTCGCGATAGTGCACCTGGGCGTTGAAGCGTTTGAGCGTGACTTGCGGTGCTTCGTCCATCGGGTACAGACGCAGCCAGGGAAAATCGAGCCAGTCGATCCGGGCATCGGCCGTCAGCCCTTGCTGCCAGTCGGCACTGGCCTGCAACGTGAGGCGCTGGGTCTCACTGGCGCTGAGGTCCAGTGTCTCGAGTCGGGCACCCTTGGCATCGACCTTGCCGCTCAGGGCCAGGGCCACTGGCCCCTGCTCGGCCGGAAGGCTGGCCGTACCCTTGAGCAGGTATCCCTTGAGCAGATCACCCTTGGCCTGAAGGTTGAGCTGGTTCAGTTGCAGCGGGTCGGGTAACGAGGCAGAGGGCCGGAACGTCTCGGCGCGGATCTGCAGTGTCGCGGGCAAGTGATCGGCCAGCGCTTGCAGCTCACCCTCGAGCTTCGCCTCGAGATAACCCGTGCTGGTGCCCTCGAGGGCCAAGGTCTTCTGCAGGTCGCCCTTGGCATTGAGCACCAATTGCCAGGCCTGACCATCCACTGCCGGCAGTTGCAGGGTGGCATCGGCCTGAAGCGGCCAATCACCTTGGGGCAGCAGATTGCCCTGCAGGCTCAGGTGCAGGTCGTCACGCTGCAATTGCAGGGCGTCGATACGCAGGCCTTCGGTGGTCCAGTGGGCGGCCAGTTGCAGGTCGCCGAGCAGGTCACTGCCATCCAGGCGTAACTGACCGATCTTGACCTCACCCAGCTCGATTGCGATCGGCAAACGCAGTTCGGGCAGTTGCAACGGCCCAGTTTCTGGCTGCGACTCACTCGCAGCGAACGCCATGTCGATGCGCTCGGCTTGCAACCGCTGCACGCACAGCGTGGCGCGCAACAGGCACGATGGTGACCATTGCAGTTGCGGTGCCTGCAGCTCGACCCGGCTGCCATCCTGGGCCCAGACCACACGGGCGGCCTGCCATTGGCCTCCCAGATGGCCTTGGAAGTCTTCGACCTCAAGCCCCGGCACCCGGCTCAGGGCCCAGCGGCTGCCCGCTTGCGTTCCCAGTACCAAAGTTGCGCAAAGTCCCACCAGCACCAGCAAGCCCAATACGATCGACAACACAGGTTTGAGCAGGCGCATCACAGTTCAGGCCCCATGGAGAAATGCAGCCGGATACCACCGTCGTCGTCCAGCGCGCGCGCCAGGTCCAGACGCAGCGGCCCGACTGGCGAGACCCAGCGCACGCCGATGCCGACCCCGGTCTTGAGGCTGGGCAGTTCCAGCGAATTGAACGAATTGCCCTGGTCGATAAAGGTCGCCACGCGCCATTTCTCCGTGAGCGAATACTGGTACTCGGCACTGCCGGCCACCAGGTAGCGGCCACCGATACGGTCGCCCTTGTTGTTCTTCGGCGACAGCGTCTGGTAGTCATAGCCCCTTACGCTCTGGTCGCCACCGGCGAAGAAGCGTAGTGAGGGCGGGACGTTCTGCTGGTAGCCGTTGGTAGCGCTGCCACCGAACTGCACGCGCCCGAGGAAGCGATGGTTCTGCCCCAGGGTGGTGAGGCCCTTGAGCAGGACATTGCCATGCACCAGGTTGGTGTCGGAGCCCAGCCCTTCCTTGGCCGCCTGCAGGTCGAACTGCAGGCGATAGCCATTGTGCGGGTCGATGCGGTTGTCACTGTGCAAATAGGAAAAGCTCACCCCAGGCATCAGCAGGTTGCTCAGCCCGGAGTCGTCGCCCAGGCGGTATTCCTCGCGCTGGTACTTCAGCGAGATCACCCGCTGCCAGCCGCTGGGCAATTTGCTGTGCCATTCGGGGCCGACAGTCAGCAGCTTGCTGAGGGTGTCGGTGCCGGCGATCTCTTCGTTCTGGTAACCACCGGCAAAGCGCAGCTTGTCGGTCAGTGGAGGGTCCAGCGGGATGTCATACCACAGGCCGACGTTCTGCCGGGGCGCCGAGAGCTCGGTCTCCCAGCCATAACTGTGGCCTTGGGGATTGACCCAGTGCCGTGTCCAGTTGGCCTTGCCCCGTGGCCCCACGTCGGTCGAAAACCCCAGGCCCAGCCCAAGCGTTCGCGGTTTACGGGTATCCAGGCGCACGTCCACCGGCACCACGTCATCGACCGCCGCCGTCGGCGCCGCATCGACACGTACTCCTTCGAAATAGCCACTGGACTGCAGGTCGTTATTGAGTTCGGCCACCAGTTCGGAATCGTAGGGTGTTCCCGGCTTGAAGCCGACCATGCGTTGCAGCAGGTCGTCGTCCAGCGGTGCGTCGCCGCCGAAGGTCACCTTGCCCAGGCGATAACGCGGGCCACTCTGGTACACCAGTTCGATATCCGCAACGCCTGCTTGCGGGTCTACCGCAAGGCGCTGACGGGAAAAGCGCCCGTCGAAGAAGCCATAGCGCGAAGCCTGGTTCTGGATCAGCCGCTTGGCGTCCTCGTAGACGCCATGATTGAGCTGCTCGCCCGGGCGCAATGCCTTGCTGTCCGGAATGCGAAAGGCCTTCATCTCGCTCGCCGGGCCTTCGATGCGCACGGTCACATTGCGCAGGCGCACCGGCTCGCCCGGGTCGACCCGGATGATCAGTTGTACGGGTTGATCGGCCTTGCTCGGCGGCTTGACCTCGGTGTCGATCTGCGCCTGGTAATAGCCCAGCGCCTGGGCCGCCTTGCGCGCCTGCTCCTCAGCCCCGCGGCTGAACCGCAGCAAGGCCTCCTCGTCGCGATCACCCAGGCTGCCGATGTAGCCTTCGATATTGGCCTGCAACGTCTTGTTGGACGGTTTGACCCGTACCAACAGTTCGCTCTGGCCCCATGCTGTGCAGCTGGCGGCGAGCAACAGCACGCCCCAACCAAGTCTTCCTGAATACGTCATGCGGGGCATGCTACCAGAGCGAAGCGGCAGCGTAAGCCGCAGGAGGTTGCGATCAAGCAATTGCCGGGTTGGAGGACAGCGGATTCGGATGAAAGAACACTCTCTCTCGGATTGGCCCGACCGCGACCTCACCAATCTCCTGATAGCCCTGGCGCTCGTAGAAGGCCAGGTAATGGGCATTGCCGGTGTCGAGGATCACGCCTTGGGTATCGGGATCGTCGGCGCACCAGTCGTGCACCGCCTGTAACAATTGCTCACCATAGTGTTGTCCCTGAAACTGCGGGTGCACCCCCAGCAGAGGCAGCACATGGACTTGCTGACTGGGCAGGCACGCCGCCAGTGCCGCTTGATACTCGAGGTATCGACGCGTGCAGCGCCGGCCTGTCCCCAGCAGCATGCGCAGGCGCCAGGCCCAACTGTCGGCCACTCCAAGGCGACGTTGCGGCGGCACGATCAGCGCGGCACCGACCAGGCGGTCGTTGACCAGCACACCGATTGCCGGCAACTGCAGGTAGAAGTGCTGGCGCACCCATTCGCGCACCATCACCCGCAGGCGCCGCTCATAACCCCGCCGCTGTGCATCGAACAGATAGGCGAAGGTCGGCTCGTGACGATACGCATGGTAGAGCAGCGAACGCACTTCGCGGCTGTAGCCATCGTCGAGCAGGCTGATATGCGCCGGGGCGTCGGACATTGCGATGATCCTCCTGGAATGTACGTAGCAGAGCCTTGGAGGCGTCGTGTCGTACATCGTTCCCCCTCCAGCACGTTAGCAGCGCCCCAGCGACGCTGCCACGCTGGTGATGACGGCCGATGTCGGCTAGCATCCGAGGCTTTTACCAGGATCGTCTTTCCATGAAGATCGTCTCGTTCAACATCAATGGCCTGCGCGCCCGCCCGCACCAGCTGGCTGCGCTGATCGAGAAGCACCAGCCAGACGTCATCGGCCTGCAGGAAACCAAGGTCAGTGACGATCAGTTCCCGCTGGCCGAAGTACAAGCATTGGGCTATCACGTGCATTTCCATGGCCAGAAGGGCCACTACGGGGTTGCCCTGCTCTCGCGCCAGGCGCCATTGTCGCTGGTCAAGGGCTTCAGCACCGATGAAGAGGACGCTCAACGCCGCTTCATCTGGGGCACCTTCGCCGATGCCGACGGCACCCCGATCACCATCATGAACGGCTACTTCCCCCAGGGCGAAAGCCGCGACCACCCCACCAAGTTCCCGGCCAAGCAACGCTTCTACAGCGACCTGCAGACCCTGCTCGAAGGTCAGTTCCGCAATGACCAGCCATTGGTGGTGATGGGCGATGTGAACATCTCGCCCCAGGACTGCGACATCGGCATCGGTGCCGATAACGCCAAGCGCTGGCTCAAGACCGGCAAATGCAGCTTCCTGCCCGAAGAACGTGAATGGATGGAGCGCCTCAAAGGCTGGGGCCTGGTGGACAGCTTCCGTCACCTGCACCCGGAGGTAGCGGACCGCTTCAGCTGGTTCGACTACCGCAGCCGCGGTTTCGAGGACGAACCCAAGCGTGGCCTGCGCATCGACCTGATCATGGCGTCGCAGGCACTGCTTCCACGCCTGAAGGCGGCGGGCGTCGACTATGAACTGCGGGCGATGGAGAAGCCCTCGGACCACGCCCCCATCTGGCTGGAACTGGCCTGACGGCGCAGGCCATCGGACTCAACCGCGCAGGAACGCCTCGACCGCCTGCGCGGCGCTCACCGGATCTTCCTGCATGAAGCAATGACCACCCGCCACCTGTCGCTCGCTGACATTGGCATTGAGCGCCACCAGGCGCCGCACCGAATGCGGCACGAATGGGTAGGTGGTTTCACCATGCAGGATCAGCGTCGGCGTGGTGATGCGCTGCAGACTTGGCCACATGCGCGCCGGGAAGGTGCTGAAAATCTCAACCTCACGGCCGGGTCGGCACTTGAGCACCACGCCTTCGCCGCAATCGCCGATGGCATGCCCGATATACGCGTGCAGCGCCGCGTCGCTCCAACCCTTGAAGATCCCCCGCCCCTGCAGCGACGCCAGCGCCGCCTCGCGGTCCGGCCAATGGCTGCGCCGGGTTGCGGCCTTGCGCGCCAGGGCATGACGCCGGTGCAGGCCCACCAGTGCCGCCGCGCCCATCACCCCGATCATGCGTCGGCTGAACAACACCGGATCGAGCAGTACTGCACGCTCGAACAACCCAGGCCTGCTGGCGAGGATCAGCCCGGTCAGCACCCCACCAAAACTGTGTCCGAGCGCATGGCGCGGCACATCGCCAAACACCTGGCGTCCCGCCTCGAATGCTTCCAGGACCAACTCCGCAGTGCGGTTCCAGCCACGAAAGGCGCCGCCGTGATCGCTGTCGCCGTGCCCCTGGACGTCGCACAACCACAGGTCGAAGTGTTCCCCCAGGCGCATCAGCATGGGCTCGTATGCCAGGCAGCAGAAACCGTTGCCGTGCAGAAAATGCAGCAACGGTTTGCCGCTCGGCTCGGAATGCCAACCCCGTAGCGTGAAACCTTCCGAGCAATCATGGGACCAGGGAATCAGCTGCATCGTGTACCGCACTCATCGAACTAGGAAAACGACGATTCTACAAACAGCAGCGGATACAACGAAATCACCAGCAGCAAGGCCATCAGGACATTGAACAGCATCAGCCAGCGCGGATTTTGCAGAAGGTTGCGCAAGGCGCTGCCAAACATGACCCAGATCCCCACGCTGGGCAGGTTGACCAAGGCGAACAGCGCGGCGATGACAATCACGTTGAGCACATAGCCCTGGGCCGGGGTGTAGGTGGTGATCGCACCGACCGCCATGACCCAGGCCTTCGGATTGACCCACTGGAAAGCAGCCGCTCCCCAGAAGCTCAGGGGCTTGCGCGTCCCTGCGGCATCCCCGGAGATCGGCCCGGAAGTTGCGATCTTCCACGCCAGGTACAGCAGGTAAGCGGCCCCCACGTAGCGCAGGATGCTGTACAGCGGCGGCCAGGCCTTGAACAGTTCGCCCAGCCCGAACCCCACGCCCAGCACCATCAGCATGAAGCCGATGCTGATGCCCATTGCATGGGGGATCGAACGGCGCACACCGAAGTTGACGCCGGACGCCAGCAACATGGTGTTGTTCGGCCCTGGGGTGATCGAAGAAACGAAGGCGAACAGGATGAATGCGGTGAGCAGATCGTATGAGCCGAGCATGGCAGGGACTTCCGTCAGGTACTGATTATCGTGTCCTGCCACACTAGCGGAACCCCTCACGCCTAGACCGGTACAGTTACCTTAAATTAAACCTGTACACATCACTGTACCGCCGCAGAGGGATCGAAGATCTCTTCGATACTCAACTCGAAAACCCCGGCAATGCTGAAGGCCAGCGGCAGGCTGGGATCGTAGCGGCCGGTCTCGATGGCATTGACGGTCTGGCGCGAAACACCGAGCCGCTCGGCCAGTTCGGCCTGCGACCAGCCACGCGCACTTCGCAATTCACGGATGCGGTTGTTCAACGGTAACGCCTCACCCCGATGAAGGTCCCCAGCGCCCACAACGGCCCCATCAGGCTCCAGACCATGAACATCGACAAACGTGGGAAGCCAGCGGTCTCCAGAAAACCGTAGCTGAAGGTCAACAGCGCCGTCGCGACGAATGCCAGCCCCAACGCCTCCAGTTGGATGCGCCGGACCATTTCATCGAGGCTGCGCAGTTGCTGCACCACAGCCCAGGCCATACCGATCATGGCCGGCACCGGCACCAGCGCCACCAGGGTCTTGGCAACGCCTGGCGCCATGGACGCGAGGAAATGGCTGCTGACCAGCACACAGGCCATATAGGCGACGAGGAACAGGACGAATGAAATCACATGACGTTTGTGCAGCATGCCAACAGCCTCGGATGTAAAGTGTGTTTTACATTGAAGGCGAGGCCGCGCATCATGTCAAGCTTGCTTTACATCTCGGCAAGCCGGCCCAGGCCCATTACCATGGTGCCCGCCAACCACAAGGAAGCCTTCATGAGTCTGACCATCCGCCCTGCCCGTCGCGCCGACGCCGCCAAGATCCTCGACTTCATCACCGAGCTTGCCGACTACGAGCGCGCGCGCCACGAAGTGGTAGCGACCCTGGCCGATATCGAGCACAGCCTGTTCGATGAAGGCAGCACCGTGCACAGCCTGATGTGCGAGCGCGACGGCACGGCCATCGGCTTTGCCGTGTACTTCTATAGCTACTCAACCTGGCTGGGCCGCAACGGCATTTACCTCGAAGACCTGTACATCACCCCCGAACAACGCGGCGGCGGTGCTGGTCGCCAGGTACTGCGGCACATCGCGCGCGAGGCCGTAGCCAGAGGTTGCGGCCGCCTGGAATGGAGCGTACTGGACTGGAATGAACCGGCTATCGGTTTTTACCAGGCGCTGGGCGCAGAAGCGCAAGATGAATGGGTACGTTATCGCCTGGACGGCGAGCGCCTGAAGGCATTCGCACAGGGGTAAGCCGCGCCCGACCACACGACTGTGCCAAAAGTGTTACCCGGCCCCGTCCACCCAGCAAAAAATCGGGTAACACGGAAACAATTCGAGAGATTTTCAGGTCATAAAAAATCGCCTCAAATCTCTAAGCCCTTGATTTTAATGGATATTGAAAAGTTGGCACGGCATCTGCTTTATCTCTGGCACAACAAAAATAAAAAAACGTGACACCCCAATAAAAACAACATGCACCGGCTCTGACATAACAAGAACAACACGGCAGAGGCGCAGCAAGCAGATTTTTTTGGAGTAGGCACGCGTTCCAGGGGTTCGTCCCCGCGACCTGACGCAGAACAACAAAACTACCTTGAGGTAGCGACTGTCAGGATCGGATCAGCAATGATGAAGGCAGGTCAGCGCTCAAAAAAATACGTTTGCTCTTGGCCCCGGATAGGGGCCCGGTTACACCGAAACAGGCTGACAAAAACAACAACAGGCCGGTTTTCAATAATAAAAAGAGCAGGCAACAACGCTTTGAGGGGAGCTTCGGCTCCCCTCAGTGCTTTGTGTTTTCCTCATTCTTCGCCTCACCACCCTCCCCCTCGACCTTCTCCACCAGCACCGGCATGCTGCTCAACACCAGCAAGGCCAGCACCGTACTGACCAACGCCGTCGCCTCGCGCCCCATGCCCGCCGCCGTGCCGATCGCCGCCGTCATCCACAGGCCTGCCGCCGTCGTCAGCCCTTTAACGTGATTGGTGTCCTGGCCATGGCCCTTGAGAATGGTGCCCGCGCCAAGAAAACCGATCCCGGCGACGATCCCCTGTATCACCCGGCTCAGCGCCTGTGCATCGGCACCGGCCATGCTCGGTGCCAGCACGAACAGGGCTGCACCCATGGACACCAGCATGTGTGTCCGCACCCCGGCCGACTTGCCCTTGTGCTCGCGCTCGAAACCCAACACCGCGCCGAGCACCGCCGCCATCAGCAGACGCACGAGAATCCGCGTCACCTCGCCTTCATCGGTGATGTCGGTGAACTCTGCCCGTATCGCTTGCCAAACATTCTGCCACCAGGAATCCATGGGTTTCTCCACACCAGCGCGCCGTGGCCTATTGAAAGATTGACCGCTGCGTTTGCCCGGAGTGCGGCAGCATCCGCCCGGCGGAACGATGCAGCAACCCGAAGCGCGCTGTGGTCACACCCGTAACCATCTGCGGAGGGTAACGTCATGCCGGTAGAAATCGACGAAAGCAACCAACGCTGCACACTGATCGGTGACAAGCTGCGCATAGAAGGCCTGGGGCCGGAGATCGAGATCTTCACCGATGAACAGCTGCGCATGTCGGTCGCGGTGCTGGCGGGTGAACGCATACCAATCACCGAAGCCGAAGCCGACGCCCTGACCGTGATCGGTGCGGTGGATAGTCGCAGACATCTCAAGAGCAGTGCTCCAGGCTCCGTAATCTGAGGCCTGCAAGGGACTTCTCGTTCATCTGATATGGTTTTTATCGCTCTACCTGAGCCTGTGCTGTAAACAGATCGGGGGCCATAGTGCCCGGGCCTGATCGAGGCCTGATGAGCGAACCACCATGAGCGAGAGAATCCCCTTCCGAATCATCGAGATCGAGCCTGCGGCCAAGACCCCCAAGCGCCACGCAGACGGGCGCATCCAGACCCGCAGCTTCACAGGCCTGTACCGCAACCTGCGGATCGGCTTCGCCGGCCTGTTGTTCGTGTTGTTCTTCGGCACGGCCTGGCTGGACTGGAACGGTCGCCAGGCCGTGCTCTGGGACCTTGCCGACAGCAAGTTCCACATCTTTGCCGCAACCTTCTGGCCACAGGATTTCATCCTGCTGTCGGCACTGCTGATCATCTGCGCCTTCGGCCTGTTCGCCATCACCGTCTTCGCCGGGCGGGTGTGGTGTGGCTACAGCTGCCCGCAGAGCGTCTGGACCTGGCTTTTCATGTGGTGCGAGAAGGTCACCGAAGGCGACCGCAACCAGCGCATCCGCCTGGCCGCCGCGCCCTGGAGCCTCGGCAAGTTCGCCCGCCGCAGCCTCAAGCATGGGTTGTGGCTGGCCATCGGGGTGATCACTGGCCTCACCTTCGTCGGTTACTTCACCCCCATCCGCCCGCTGGCCCAGGAGCTGCTGACCCTTCAGCTGGGCGGCGTAGCGTTGTTCTGGGTGGTCTTTTTCACTGCCGCCACCTACCTGAACGCCGGCTGGCTGCGTGAAGCCGTGTGCATGCACATGTGCCCCTATGCGCGCTTTCAGAGCGTGATGTTCGACAAGGACACCCTGGCCGTGGCCTACGATCCAGGCCGCGGTGAAAGCCGCGGTCCCCGCAAGAAAGGCAGCGACCGACAGGCACAGCATCTGGGCGACTGCATCGACTGCACACTGTGCGTGCAGGTCTGCCCCACCGGCATCGACATCCGCGACGGCCTGCAGATGGCCTGTATCGGTTGCGCTGCGTGCATCGACGCCTGCGACGGGGTCATGGACAAGATGGGCTACCCCCGCGGCCTGATCGGCTACAAGTCCGAACACAACCTCCAAGGCGGCCGCACCCACTGGCTGAGACCGCGCCTGCTGGGTTACGCCACGGCCCTGCTGGTCATGATCGGCGCCCTGGTGATGGCCTTGCAGACGCGCCCGATGGTGTCGCTGGACGTCATCAAGGACCGCGGCCTGTTCCGTGAAAATGCCCAGGGCCAGATCGAGAATATCTACCTGCTCAAGATCATCAACAAGACCCAGCATCCCCAGCACTATCGACTACGTCTGGTCGACGCCGAAGGCTTCGTGCTGCACGGCAAGCAAGCGATATCCATTCCAGCCGGAGAAATGAGCGAACTGCCGGTATCGGTGGCGATGCTCGCCGACCGCCCAACGAGCAGTTCGGTAGACCTCACGTTCGAAGTACAGGACAGCGACCAGCCGCAGGTGCACAGCCGTGCACGCAGCCGTTTCGTTGCGCCGCTCAACCGCTGATCCCTTACACTGCCTTGAACCTTGCCTGCCAGGCCGAATAACACAACGATGAAACGCTACGAACGATTCGCCGACGATATCGCAGAACTGATCCGCTCCGGGGTGCTTGGCCCCGGACAGCGTGTGCCCTCGGTACGCTACGCCAGCCAGACCCACGGGGTCAGCCCCTCCACGGTGTTCCAGGCCTATTACCTGCTCGAGCGCCGCGGGCTGATTCGTGCCCGGCCGCGTTCGGGCTACTTCGTCAATACCCACGCACCTCGCCAGTTCAGCGAACCCCAGGCACAGGCACCGGTCAGCGAATCCACCGATGTCGACGTCAGTGCCCTGGTATTTTCCATCCTTGATTCGATCAAGGACCCTCACACCGTGCCCTTCGGCTCGGCCTTCCCCAGCCCCACCCTGTTCCCGCTGCAGCGCCTGGCCCGCTCGCTGGCCAGCGCCAGCCGCGCCATGGACCCACGCGTGGTGGTCACCGACCTGTCACCGGGCAACCCGCAGTTGCGCCGCCAGATCGCCCTGCGCTACATGGTCGCCGGCCTGATGCTGCCGATGGAAGAGCTGCTGATCACCAATGGCGCGCTGGAAGCCCTCAACCTGTGCCTGCAGGCAGTCACAGAGCCGGGAGATCTGGTTGCCATCGAAGCCCCGGCCTTCTACGTGTGCCTGCAGGTGCTCGAACGACTGAAGCTCAAGGCCGTGGAAATTCCCGTGCACCCACGTGAAGGCATGGACCTGGGGGTGCTGGCACAAACCCTGGAGAAACACCCGGTCAAGGCCGTATGGTCGATGACCAACTTCCAGAACCCGGTCGGTGCGAGCATGCCCGAGGCGAAAAAGCAGGCACTGGTCGAACTCCTGCACCGCCACCAGGTGCCGCTGATCGAGGACGACGTCTACGCCGAGCTCTACTACGCCCAGCAAGCGCCCAAGCCGGCCAAGGCCTTCGACCGCGATGGCCTGGTCATGCACTGCGGCTCGTTCTCCAAGAGCCTGGCCCCAGGCTACCGGGTGGGCTGGGTCGCCGCCGGCCGTTTCGCACAGAAGATCGAGCGGCTCAAGCTGATGACCTCGCTCTGCGCCTCGATGCCGGCTCAGGCCGCCATCGCCGACTACCTGCAACATGGCGGTTACGATCGCCACCTGCGCAAGTTGCGCTACGCCCTGGAAGGCCAGCAGGCCAACATGCTCGCCGCCATTGCCCGCCACTTCCCGGCGCAGACACGGGTCAGCCAGCCCGCCGGCGGCTACTTCCTGTGGCTGGAATTGCCCGAGCAGATGGACGCGCTCAAGCTGTTCCACATGGCCCTGGCGCAAGGCATCAGCATCGCACCGGGGCCGATCTTCTCGCCGACCCGGCGCTTCGGCAACTGCATCAGGCTGAACTACGGCAGCCCGTGGAACGACGCCACGGAGACTGCGATGGAGACACTGGGGCGTATCGTGCGCTCATTCTGAAGGATCAGCCGCTATAGTGAGGCTACCTGCACATGGACGAGCACCCGATGAACGACCCCACTCAACTGCGCCAACAGATCCTGGCCTTGCAGCAGCGCAACGGCGAGCTGGAAAACCGGCTGGCGCAGCAAGCCGAAGTATCGCCCTTGGACAACGTCCTGTTGCGCCGAGTGCACGAGCAACTCGAGCAGCGCTTCGACCAGACCCTGGCCGAACGCCGGCTGTTCATCGAGCTGGTCGATCACAGCCTGGCCAATGTCTTCGTCATCGCCCCGGACCTGCGTCTGCAAGCGATCAACCGTACTGCCCGACAGACATTCCAGCGCCTGCACGGTTTCTGCCCCAGGACCGGCGATCGCCTGGATGAAGCGCTTGCCGGCCTGCCACAGCCGCTCCAATGCCTGCTACCACTGGTCAACCGAGCGCTGGCGGGGGAAACGGTGATCGAAAGCGTCGCCTTCGACGGGCCGCCCTATCGGCGCCACTACGAGCTGCGGATCACCCCGCTGCACAGCGACGAACGCCCGCCACTCAGCGCCTGCCTGTTCGCCTACGACATCACCGAGCGCACCCTTGAGCAGGAGCGCCTGCGCGAAGCCGAGCAGGCGCTGCGCCAGGCGCAGAAAATGGAAGCGGTCGGCCAACTCACCGGCGGCATCGCCCACGACTTCAATAACCTGCTCGGTGGCATCTTCGGTGCGCTGGAGCTTGCCAAGCCACGCCTGTGCGGGCCGCAGAACGATGAGGTGAGCCGGCTGTTCGGCATCATCGAGCAAAACGCGTCCAAGGCCGCGTCACTGGTGCAGCGCCTGCTGGCCTTCTCGCGCAGACAGACATTGCTGCCCCGCGCCACCGACATCCAGCAACTGGTCGGCGACATGCTGGCGCTGCTGCAGAGCTCGCTGCGCTCGGACATCGAGCTCATCGATCGCACAGCTTCACAGCTGTGGCCAACCTGCATCGACCCCTCGCAACTGGAAAGCGCGCTGCTCAACCTGTGCATCAATGCCCGCGATGCCATGCCCGACGGTGGCACCTTGGTGATTCATTGCGAAAACCTGGAAATGACCCCGGCGCAAGCCCAACGTCTGCGACTCGCCCCGGGCCAATACCTGCACTTGCGAGTCGAGGACAACGGCCAAGGCATGCCAGCGGAGGTGGCGCAACGAGCCATCGAACCGTTCTACACCACCAAGCCGCTCGGGCAGGGCACTGGCTTGGGGTTGTCCATGGTGTACGGCTTCGTGCGGCAGTCTGGGGGGCAAATGCACCTCGATTCGATTCCGGGCAACGGCACCTGCGTTCACCTTTATTTGCCCAGGGCTGAAAACCTCCCGCCCCCCGAACCGCAGAGCCTGCCGGCCCCGCCACCTGCGCGGTCAATCCTGCTGGTCGAGGACCAGGCGGCGATGAAGCTGGTCATCAGCGAGCTGCTGAGCGAGGCGGGCTACGACGTGCATGCCTTCGCCAGCACCGACCGGGCGCTTGCCGCCCTGCGCAAGGGGCTGCGCCCGGGCCTGCTGGTCGGCAACACCGCCTTGTCCGACAGCCCCAAGGGTAGACAACTGATCGAAATGAATGCGGCCCTGACACCTGGCTGCACAGCCTTGCTCATCACCGGCTACGCCACCCAGACGCTGGCAGACCACGACGGTTTGCCAACAAATATCGAAATCATTTCCAGCCCGTTCGAGCTGAAAACACTGCTCGAACGGGTGACACACATCCTGGGCTGAGGCTCAGCGCCCGCCTCCCAGATCGATGAAGCTGCCGGTGGAATAGGATGCTTTCTCCGACAACAACCAGAGGATCGCCTCGGCCACTTCCTCCGGTTGCCCACCGCGGCCCATGGGCAGGCCAGGTTCGAGCTTGGTGACGCGCTGGGCATCACCGCTCAAGGCGTGGAAGTCGGTATGGATATAACCGGGACGCACGCCGTTGACCCGCACCCCCTCGCCCGCCACTTCCTTGGCAAGCCCAAGGGTGAAGGTGTCCAACGCGCCCTTGGAAGCGGCATAGTCGACGTACTCGTTGGGCGAGCCCAGGCGTGCAGCCACCGACGACACGTTGACGATCGCACCACCCTGCCCGCCGTGGCGCCGCGACATGCGCAGCAAGGCATGTTTGGCACAGAGCATCGGGCCGACCACGTTGGTTTTCATCAGCTTGAGCAGGCGGAATTCGGACATTTCGTCGACCCGGCTCTGGGTCGCGATGGTCCCGGCATTATTGACCAGTGCGGTGACAGGGCCCAGCTCCTGGTCGATCCGCTGGAACACCTGGATCACTTCATCCTCGACGCTGGCATCGGCTCGCACGGCGATGGCCTGGGCGCCCAGCCCCCGAACCTCAGCCAGGATGCGTTCGGCAGCGTGATCGTCGGCGTGATAATTGATGCAGATGCGGTAGCCCTGTTGCGCCGCCAACCGCGCGGTCGCGGCACCGATACCGCGGCTGGCGCCAGTGATGAGAATGACCTTGTCCATGAAACTGCCACTGTCGAAGGAATAGACCTACAAGGTTAGGGGAAAAGCCCCGATTGCGGCAACGGCTGCACGCAGCCGTGCCGCAAGTACACCTCAGTGCCCCGCCGAAGCGGGTCCGGCTTTGGCCGTGAAAGGCGGGCGAGCGAGCCACACCAGCAGGATCAAGGCGCCAAACACCCAGGTCAGCAAGGTGAAGTAGTCCACCGTCGACATCATGTAGGCCTGGCTGTTGAGGATCTGCTCAAGCTGCGCATAGCTCTGCGGAGTCGCCCCGCCGAGTTGCTCGAGGGTGTGACGCGTTGCCGGGTCGTACTGACTGATGTGCTCGCTCAGGTAGGCATGGTGCTGGTCGGCCCGGCGGATCCAGATCCAGGTGGTCAGCGAGGCGGCGAAACTGCCGCCGAGTGTACGCAGGAACGTCGCCAGCCCAGAGCCGTCGGCAATCTGATGCGGCGGCAGGTCCGAAAGCAGGATGGTCAGGGTCGGCATGAAGAACAGCGCTACCCCGATCCCCATGAACAATTGCACCAGGGCGATGTGCAGGAAGTCGACCTCGTTGGTGAAACCCGCACGCATGTAGCAGCTTGCGCCAATGGCCAGAAAGGCGATCCCTGCGAGCAGGCGCAGGTCGAAGCGATGCGCATACTTGCCAACGAAGGGCGACATGATCACCGGCAGCAGGCCGATCGGCGCTACCGCAAGCCCCGCCCAAGTCGCCGTGTAGCCCATCTGCGTCTGCAGCCACTGGGGCAGGATCAGGTTGATGCCAAAGAAGCCCGCATACCCGCCCACCAACACCAGGGTGCCGATGCGGAAATTGCGGTGCACGAATAGCCGCAGGTTCACCACCGGGTGCCGATCGGTGAGTTCCCAGATCACGAAGATGGCCAGGAAGACCGCGGAAATCAGGCTACCCACCACGATGAACGAGGACTCGAACCAATCCAGGTCGTTACCCTTGTCGAGCACCACCTGCAAGGCGCCGACACCGACGATCAGCGTCAGCAGGCCGATGTAATCCATCGGCTGGCGACTGGTGGTCACCGGACGTGTGCGCATCTGCTGGCGCACAACGGCGGCAGCGAACAGACCGATCGGTACATTGATGAAGAAAATCCACGGCCAGCTATAGCTGTCGGTGATCCAGCCGCCGAGGATTGGCCCGGCAATCGGGGCCACCACCGTCACCATTGCCAGCAACGCAAGCGCCATCCCCCGTTTGGCGGGAGGGTAGACCGCAATCAGCAAGGTCTGGGTCATCGGATACAAGGGGCCTGCGACCACGCCCTGGAGCACGCGAAAGCCCACAAGCTCGGGCATCGACTGGGCAATACCACAGAGGAACGACGCCAGCACGAACAGCAAGGTGGCCCAGATGAACAGTTTCACCTCGCCAAAACGGCGGCTCAGCCACCCCGTCAGCGGCAGCGCAATGGCATTGCTTACCGCAAAGGAGGTGATGACCCAGGTGCCCTGCTCGTAGCTCACCCCCAGGTTGCCGGAAATGGTTGGCAACGCCACGTTGGCGATGGTGGTGTCGAGCACCTGCATGAAGGTCGCCAGCGACAACCCAATGGTGGTCAGCAGCAGGCTCGGCGGGGTGAACTGGGCGGATGCGCCGTTGCTCATCGCTGCGCCGTCTTGCCACTGGCGGCGCTGTTGTCATGGATCAGCTGGGCGATCAGACGATCGGCCTCGGCCAACTGACGGTCATACACCTGGGTGGTGTAGCTGGCCTGTTGCGGCGGCTGTTGGGCCAGCGCCGGGCCACTCTGGTCGTGCAGGTCGACCTCGACCACGGTGGACAGGCCGATGCGCAGCGGATGGTCCTTGAGCTGGTCGGGGTTCAGGTGCACCCGCACCGGCACACGCTGGACGATCTTGATCCAGTTGCCCGTGGCGTTCTGCGCGGGCAGCAGGGCGAAGGCACTGCCAGTGCCGGCGCCCAGGCTGTCGACCGTCCCGCTGTACTTGACTTCGCTACCGTACAGGTCGGCGGTGATCTCCACTGGCTGACCGATACGCATGTCACGCAGCTGGGTTTCCTTGAAGTTGGCGTCGATCCATACCTGGTCGAGCGGAATCACCGCCATGGTCGCGGTACCCGGCTGCAGGCGCTGCCCCAATTGCACGGTGCGCTTGGCGACGTAGCCGGTCACCGGCGCCACCAACGTGGTGCGAGCGTTGTCCAGGTAAGCCTGACGCAGGTCGGAGGCCGCGGCCATCACGTCCGGGTGCGACGACACCACGGTGTCGTCGATCAGCGCAGTGCTGGTGTTGAGTTGCTGGCGGGCGTTGTCCAGGGCGCTCTGCGCAGCGGTCAGGTCGTCGCGTGAGTGCGACAGCTCTTCAGCGGCGATCGCCCCGCTGTCAGCCAGGACCTTGCGCCGGGCGTAGTTCTCGCGAGCCTTCTTCAGTTCGGCCTGGCGCGTCTGCACCTGGGCCTTGAGTGCATCGACGTTACTGTACAAGCCGCGCACCTGGCGCACCGTGCGCGCCAGCTTGGCCTCGCTGGCCTGCAGCGCGACCTCGCTGTCACTGGGGTCGAAGCGCAACAGCACCTGGCCGGCGTGCACCAGGTCGCCATCGTCGGCGCCGATGCTGGTGACGGTACCCGTCACCAATGGAGTGATCTCCACCACGTTACCGTTGACGTAGGCATCGTCGGTGCTTTCGTGCCAGCGCCCGACCAAGCTGTACCAGGCCCAGCCGGCGGCGCCGGCCAATATCAATACCAGCAACAGGGCCAGCAGCCAGGTCTTGCGCTTGCGCGTGGCGTCGGGCACTTCGGCGGGAGTGGGTGCATCCGAGGGTGTGGCCATGAGAAGTACCTTTGAATCAAGTCGGATCAGGGGTGCGATCGCCGAAACGGGCAATCGTCAACGGGTCGCTGGCGGCCAAGAGAATCTTTGCCAGCAGCGTCTCGAGGATCTTGAGCTCGTCGGGTTCGAGCGAACCGACCAGCTCGTTCATCGCCATTGCCCCGATCTCCGGCAGACGGTCAGCCAGACGTTGACCGTCGTCGGTCAGCGCCAGCCGCACCTGGCGACGGTCGTCGGGACAGCGGTTGCGCAGGATCAGGCCCTTCTGCTCGAGGCGATCGAGCATGCGCGTCATCGAACCGCTGTCCAGCCCCAGGCAGCGGCACAGTTCGGCCGGGGTATCTACCTGGTACTGGGTCACGATGATCAACACCTTGAACTGCGCAGCGGTAACGCCATCAGCTTCCAGGTGCCAGTCGAGAATGCGGTCCTTCAATAACGAGGCGCGGCCGAGCAACATGCCAATGGCGCAGGTCTGGAAGTTTTCCGGGGTGAAATGGGCCATCGGCATCGCTCAGAAAAGATGTTAGAAAATATTACTGCCTAGGCAGTTAATGTCAAAGCTTTTATTAGCAGGCTATCTAAGTCGTTGTTCCCTCAGCCCTCTCGGTGCCCCCTATGCCGCTGCGCCGGAAAACCGACAAAAAAATCGCAACTGATAGTCATTCGCCATTATCTTGGTTCTCGCAGGGCCCTTCTGGCAGGTAGAATGCGCAAAACCGGGAGCCGCAATGAACCAAGACCGCCTCACCCCCCTCGACGACGATGCCATCACCGATGCCGCTGCGCACTGGTGCATGCGCCTGCACGCCGAGGACTGCTCGGCCGCCGAGCGTGAGGCATTTGCCCAGTGGCTGGCCACCGACACCCGGCATGCCGAGGAATACCAGGCGATGCTGGAGATCTGGCATACCGCCGACATGTTGCCGCGTACTACCAACGTGACCGAACTGCCTGCGGCCAGGTCCCACCAGCGCAACTGGCGACCACTGGCCTCAGCCGCGGTGATCACCCTGCTCGCCCTGCCCCTGGCCGGCTGGGTTGGCTGGGAGCAAGGCTGGTTGCCCAATCGCTATCAGCATTTCGACAGCGACCAGCAGGTGCGTACGGTGCAACTGCACGACGGCAGCCAGGTCGAGCTCAATTTGAACAGCGAGCTGCGCTACCTCAACTACAAGGACCGGCGCCAGGTCGACCTGATCAAGGGCGAAGCCTTCTTCAAGGTTACCCACGACAGCGAGCACCCTTTCATCGTGCGCGCCGGTCACGGCCAGACGCGGGTCACCGGCACGCAGTTCAACGTGTGGAAGTACGAAGATCAGGTCAAGGTGACCCTGGTCGAAGGCTCAGTGCTGGTTTCCAGCCACAGTGGCGAAGGCGGCTACCGCCTCGGCCCCGGCATGCAGGCCAGCTACAGCATCGGTGACTTCGAACCGCAACTGGCCCAGAGCGACGACTATGCCAATAGCCTGGCCTGGCGCAGCGGTCGCCTGGTACTCGACAACCTCAGCCTGTCCCAGGCATTGCCGGTGATCAACCGCTACCTGGACAAACCCCTGTTGCTGGCCGACAGCACTGTCGGCAACATCCGCATCAGCGGCATCTACGACACCCGCGACGTCAACCGTCTGGTAAACAACCTGCCCAAGGTCCTGCCGATCTACCTGACCCGCAACGACAACGGCAGCACGGTCATCAACCGCATCCTGCCGTCCTCCGACAAGGGGTGATGTGCGCTGCCAAATGGCAGCCACAAAAAAGGCGCCTCAATCGAGGCGCCAAGACATTCACCTGCAACCAAAGGAGCGCAAGGCTTCTGAAGGTGAATGGGCTCAAGCTCAAAGGATCGACAACGGATACTCGACGATCACCCGCACCTCATCCAGATCGGACTCGAACGCCGTCGCCCGGGTGGTCGCCTGGCGCACGCGCAGCGAAAGGTCCTTGGCCGCGCCGGTCTGCACTACGTACTTGACCTCGATGTCGCGCTCCCAGCGCTTCTGGTCGGTCAGCGGATCGCCATTGCCATCGCGACGCATGTAATAGGCGTTGGCGTTCGAGTAATCAGCGTCACTGCCGCGCCCGTAGCGGGTCATGAACGACAGCCCGGGGACGCCATACCCGGCCATGTTCAGGTCATAGCGCAGCATCCACGAGCGCTCCTTGGGCGAGTTGAAGTCGCTGTACTGGATGGAGTTGTCGAGAAAGATCGAGTCGGACTGGCGCAGGTAATCGAAATCGTCGTTGCCATTGTTGCGTTGGTGGGTCAAGGCGACGGTGTGGGCGCCGTAACGCACACCGAGCTTGGCGCTCCAGATGTTGTTGTCGAAGGTGCCCAGGCGTTTACGCCCTTCGTCCTTGGCGTTGTAGAAGTTGAAGCCACCGATCAACGCCAGCTCATCGCTCAATGGCCAGGTAACGCTGGTACCGGCGTAGTACTGGTTCCACACATCCTTCAGGCGACTGCCGAACAGGCTGACGCTGACATGTTCGTTGATGGCATAGTCGCCGCCGCCATAGGCGATCCATGGCGAATCCACAGGCCCGCCATAGAAGGTCGCGAAAGACTCGCGCATGTCGCTGGACATCGGCTGGCTCATTGCATGCAGGCGCCCGGCCTGCAAGTTCAGGCCCGCCAGGCTGGTGTTCTCGACGGTCACGCCGCGAAAGCTCTCCGGCAGCAGGCGTGAATCGCCCGCCGCGACCACCGGGTTGGCCGGAAACACATCGCCCACCCGCAGCACCGTGTCGAACACCCGCACCTTGGCCGCGCCGCCGAGCTTGCTGTATTCGTCACGCGCCTGGCCGTCGCGATCCACCGGCAGTACATCGAACGAGCTGCGTCCACCGTTGCGCCCGCCTCCGGTGTCGAGCTTGAGCCCGAGCATGGCAAAGGCATCGACCCCTACCCCCACGGTGCCCTGGGTAAAGCCGGACTCGAAGCGGGTGATGACAGCATGCGCCCAGGCTTCGGAATAGCCATTGTCGGGCGCCTTGGCTCTGTTATAGGTCGGTGCCACCGCGTCGCGGTTGTCACGGTTGAAGTAGTAGTTGCGGTTCAGCACGCTCAGGCGGCTGCCCTCTATGAACCCTTCTTTCGTAGCGTCCTCGGCCCACGCCGAAGGACCGGCCAGCGCCACCAGCGCGGCCAGGGAAAGTCCCGGACGATATCTCATGCGAATGCTCCTTCGATAACGGCTGTTGTTCTTGTCAGGCCGTTTCGCAGGTGCGTTCGCGGCCAGCATCGATGCTCGCCGCAGGTGGATAACGGGAAGGTGATCGGCACATTACAATGGCGTCATGCGTGCGGACCTTTCACAACTGTAAGGCTGTCGTCATGCCCTTGTTGGCTGCTGCTCGCTAGCGTGATCCGGAAACCACAGCCCTTCCGGAGACACCCCATGAAACGACTGAGTACAGCGATCGCCCTGCTCCTGCTGGCCTTCGGCGTCCAAGCCACCGGCTTTTCCGCTCAGCGCAGCGAGCAGTTGCTGCAGGCGCACCAGCAAGCCGTGGCCGCCTACGCCATCAAGCGCGACAAGCCCATGCCGGAGATCGTCGACTACCGCTATGGCATGCCACTGGATGTGGCGCGGCTGGTGCGCCAGTCAGGCGACCCGCGCACGTGCGAGGTGGTACCGCGCCTGATGACCTTCGAGGACAGCCAGGGCACCCTGCGCACCGTGCGTTATTCGGTGCAGTCCGAATGCATCAACAACAAGTGAAAGCCCGATGCCGGCTCAATCGCCCGTCAAGGTCAGGTCCACCAGGCGCATGCTGTCGCGTCCACTGCGCTTGGACTGATACAGCGCGGCATCGCTCTGCTCGATCAGCGCCGTGAGGCTGGCCGGCGGCTGATCGAACAGGTTGGCACCGATGCTCAGGGTCACCGCCATCGGGGTGACGAAGGATTGTGCAGCGATGTCCTGGAAGCGCTCGCGCAGAATAGTGCCCAGCACCTCGACTTCGTCGCGGCGCGCATTGCCCAGCAGAATGACGAACTCATCACCCCCCAGTCGCGCTGCCAGGGCATTGGCCGGCAGCAGGCCACGAATGGTTTCGCTCAGCGCCACCAGCAGCCGGTCACCTGCGGTATGGCCGTAAAGGTCGTTGACCAGCTTGAAGTTGTCGATATCGATCAACAGCACGGCGCCAGGGCGCTCGTGGCTTGTCGCCCGCAGCAACACCGGCGCACGCACTTCCAGGGCGCGGCGGTTGAACAGCGCCGTGAGCGGATCACGCGCGGCGAGAAGCGCGATGCGCTCCTCACGCCGGTAGCGCTCGGTGCCGGTCATCGACAAGGCGATCAGCATGATCGCCATCGCCCCTTCGATCAGCGAAATCTGGATGATTTCACCGCGAAATGCCGCAAGGTCGATCAAGGTTCCCGGAATCACCACGGTCAGGGCCTTGATCACGTAGAACAGCCCGTGGATCAGCATCACGTAGCGCAGTTGCACCGCCCCCACACTCAGCGACACGCCGTGCGGACGCAGCAGGAAACTGGCACGTAGCGACACCAGGGCCACCAGCAGCGAATTGACCACCAGCATGATCTTCGACCACGACGGCCCTTCCGGCAGCAGCAGCAGGCTCACCCACAGCAGCACGACCAGCAGCCAGCCCCGTGACAATCGCACCTCGGTGAAACGGGCAACGCCCAGCAGGAAGCAGAAATGCGCGAACACCAGCATCCCATTGGCGAACCAGATACCAATCAGCAGAAAACCGTTCATGCGCAGCAGCGCGAGGGTAGAACCAACGGTGATGGTGGCGAAACCGGCACTCCAGTAGAGCAACGACGACTCGCGCACACTGCGCCATTCGATCGCCAGGTATAGCGCAGCTGCTGCCGCAAGGGCGACGGTCAGGGCCAGGAGGGTTGGGGGGTCGAGCGTCATTGACCGGCGTGCCTGTCTTGGAGGGCAAAAGCGGTGATTGTAAGCGCTCCGGCCAGGATTGCAGAGTGCCAGCTCATCGGATTACTGCCCGGAAAGGAAGGTGACCAGTTGCCTGGCGTGGGAACTGAGACCTTCCCAACTGCGAAAGCAGATGCGCAGCTCCAGAGTCGCCCAACGCTCCTCCAGTGCCACCCTGCGCACCGCGAACTCCTGCTCGGCGCGCACAGCCGCGATCTCCGGGACAATCGCCAGCCCGGCGCGCTGGGCCACCAGCTGGGCGATGGCCTCGAAGCTGGGCGCGCGCACGCGGATCTTCAGCGGCATGGCCAGGTTCATCGCCAGCTCCTCGACAAAGCGCTGCATGGCACGCTCTGCCGGCAGGCAGACGAAGGCATGATCCAGGGCATCGACCAGACGCAGCTGCTCACGCGTCGCCAGTTCATGATCGGCAGGCACCAGCAGCACCAGACGCTCGGTGCGAAACGGCAGCGACACCAGCCCATCGTTGACCAGGTTGCCGTCGAACACGCCGATCTCGCACTCCCCAGCCAGCACCACCCGCAATACATCGACGCTCTTGTGCTCGACCAGCAGCAGGTCGACCTCGGGGTAGTCGGCCAGGAACGGCCCCAGTACCGCCGGCAGCAAGGTGCTGTTGGTGACCGTCGAGGCCGCCAGGTGCAGGTTGATTCGACGCTGGCCGGCCAGCTCCTTGAGCGTGTCCTGCAGTTTCTGCGCCTCGCCCAGCACCCCACGGGCCGACTCCAGTACCAACCGCCCAGATGGGGTCAACTGCATACCGTCAGCCCTGCGGGTGAACAACATCAGACCGCTGCGCTCCTCGAACAGGCGCAAGCGTGTGCTTGCCGCCGACACCGCCACCGGAAAACTGGCCGCGGCCTTGCTCAGGCTGCCAGTCGCTGCGATGGCAGCCAGCAGACGCAAGTCCTGAAGATCGAAGTGCATGGGGTTTCTCCAAAAACGAACGCCATGTTCGAGAAAAAGCGATTCTAGCTTTCGAGCCTTCTATTCAGAATAAGCCTCTGTCTTATTTTGTTGCGGATTCAGCATGAACAGCCTGCGTACCTCACTTGAGCGACACCTGCAAAGCGGCAGCCTCTATGCCGTCCTGGCCGCCCTGGGCTTCAGCTTCAAGGCGATCTTCGTCAAGCTCGCCTACGCCGCGGGGCCAGTGGATGCAGTGACCTTGCTGGCGCTGCGCATGGGCCTGTCGCTGCCGCTGTTCGCCTGGTTGGTGTGGGCCAGTCGTGGCTCGGCGAGTACTCCACTGACCCTGGGTGACGGGTTTCGCGTGGCTGTGCTCGGGCTGCTGGGCTACTACCTGTCGAGCCTGTTCGATTTCTACGGTTTGCAGTTCATCAGCGCGGGTCTGGAACGCCTGATTCTGTTCACCTACCCGACCCTGGTGCTGATCTTCCAGGCCGTCGCTCTGCGTGAGCGCCCTACCCCTCGCACCCTGGTGGCGATGGGGTTGTGCTACCTGGGGCTGGGGATCGCCTTCGTGCATGACCTGGGCACCGCCGGCGGTGGGCACGCAGTGCTGGTGGGGTCGCTGTGGGTGTTCGCCAGCGCCGTCACCTACGCGCTGTATTACTCCGGTACCGGAATGATGCTCAAGCGCATGGGCTCGATGCGCATGGCCGGGCTGTGTGGTTCGGCCTCGTCGCTGATGGTGCTGGCGCACTACCTGCTGGTGGCGGATGTCACCCAGTTGGCGCAATTGCCCGCTGCGGTGTGGGCCAACGCGGCGATGATGGCGCTGTTTTCCACGGTACTGCCGATCTACTGGGTGGCCCTGGCGATCCAGCGCCTAGGCCCGACACACACTGCGGCGGTCGGCAACCTGGGGCCGGTGCTGACCATGCTGGCGTCCTGGGCCATCCTCAGCGAGGCGATCTCGGGCTACCAGATTGCCGGGCTGGTTCTGGTGTTGCTGGGTGTATCACGGCTCAAGCCGGCGAAGCCCAAGGTGGCCGAGGCGCAGAAGGCTGTCGCCTGAATCTTGATGACCTCGGCGTTGTTTCGCGGGTAAATCGGAGCGCCGAACCGCCGCTCCCACAGGTCCGGGCAAGCCTTCAAGGCTTGCGCAAGACCTGTGGGAACGGATCTACCCGCGAAAAAGCGCCCTACAGTCCCGCTTCTACAAGTCGAACCGGTCGAGTTCCATCACCTTCACCCAGGCCGCCACGAAGTCCTTGACGAATTTCTCCTTGGCATCGCTGCTGCCGTACACCTCGCTCAACGCCCGCAACTGGGCGTGGGAACCAAACACCAGGTCAACCCGCGTGCCGGTCCATTTCACCTGCCCGGTCTTGCGGTCACGGCCTTCGAAGGTCTCGTTGTCAGCCGAGGTCGGCTTCCATTCCACGCTCATGTCCAGCAGGTTGCGGAAGAAATCGTTGCTCAAGCTGCCAGGCTTGTCGGTAAACACCCCATGCTGGCTGCCACCATGGTTGGCGCCCAACACCCGCAGGCCACCGACCAGCACGGTCAGTTCCGGCGCGGTCAGGGTCAGCAACTGGGCCTTGTCCAGCAGCAGCTTCTCGGCCTTGACGCTGTACCTGGCCTTGGTGAAGTTGCGCAGGCCGTCTGCCAGCGGCTCCAGCACGGCGAACGACTCGACATCGGTCTGCGCCTGGGAGGCATCGGTGCGACCCGGCCGGAACGGCACGTTGACAGTGTGTCCAGCGTCCTGGGCGGCCTTCTCGACCGCAGCGGAGCCGGCCAGCACGATCAGGTCGGCCAGCGAAATCTTCTTGCCGCCGTTGTTGAATTCGCCCTGGATTTTCTCCAGCGCCTTGAGCACCTTGTCCAATTGCTGAGGCTGGTTGGCGGCCCAGGAGCGCTGAGGTTCCAGGCGCAGGCGCCCGCCGTTGGCGCCACCGCGCTTGTCCGAGCCACGGAAGGTCGAAGCTGCCGCCCAGGCGGTGGACACAAGCTCGGCAACGCTCAGGCCCGAGGCCAGCACCTTGGCCTTGAGCGCCGTGATGTCCTGCTCGTCTACCAGCGGGTGATCGACCTTGGGGATCGGGTCCTGCCAGAGCAGTTCTTCCTGCGGGTTTTCCGGGCCCAGGTAACGGGCCAGCGGCCCCATGTCACGGTGGATCAGCTTGTACCAGGCACGGGCGAAGGCGTCGGCCAGTTGCTCGGGATGCTCCTTGAAACGCCGGGCGATCGGCTCGTAGATCGGGTCGAAGCGCAAGGCCAGGTCAGAGGTGAGCATCATCGGTGAATGGCGCTTGGCCGGATCGTGGGCATCGGGCACGCTGTTGGCCCCCTTGCCATCCTTGGGACGCCATTGATGGGCGCCCGCCGGACTCTTGGTCAGTTCCCACTCGAAGTTGAACAGGTTGTTCAGGTACTCGTTGCTCCAGCGGGTCGGGGTCGAGGTCCAGGTCACTTCCAGGCCGCTGGTGATGGTATCGCCACCCTTGCCAGTGCCGAACTTGTTGGCCCAACCCAGCCCTTGAAGCTCGAGCCCGGCGGCTTCAGGTTCGGCACCGACGTTGTCCGCAGGGCCTGCACCGTGGGTCTTGCCGAAGGCGTGGCCGCCGGCGATCAGGGCCACGGTTTCTTCGTCATTCATCGCCATGCGGCCGAAGGTCTCGCGAATGTCCTTGCCCGAAGCGACCGGGTCAGGATTGCCCTCCGGGCCTTCAGGGTTTACGTAGATCAAGCCCATCTGCACGGCTGCCAGCGGGTTTTCAAGGTTGCGCCCTGCCGGCTCGGTACGGCTTTGCTCCTCCGGATGCTTGGCAGGTTCTGCCACCAGATCACCTTTACCGGGCGGCTGGGCCTTGCCGTAGCGGGTGTCACCCCCCAGCCAGACCTTCTCCGAGCCCCAGTACACATCTTCGTCCGGCTCCCAGACATCGGCGCGGCCTCCAGAGAAACCGAAGGTCTTGAAGCCCATCGACTCCAGCGCGACGTTGCCGGTGAGCACGATCAGGTCGGCCCAGGAAATCTTGTTGCCGTATTTCTGCTTGATCGGCCACAGCAGCCGCCGGGCTTTGTCCAGGCTGACGTTGTCGGGCCAGCTGTTGAGCGGGGCGAAGCGCTGCTGACCGGAGCCCGCGCCACCGCGGCCGTCCGCGATGCGGTAGGTGCCTGCGCTATGCCAGGCCATGCGCACGAACAGCGGGCCATAGTGGCCAAAATCCGCAGGCCACCAGTCCTGGGAGTCGGTCATCAACGCGGTGAGGTCTTTTTTCAGGGCTTGGAAGTCAAGGCTCTTGAACGCCTTGGCATAATCGAAAGCCGGGTCCATCGGATCGGACTGGCTGCCGTGCTGGTGGAGAATCCTGAGGTTGAGCTGATCGGGCCACCAGTCACGGTTGGTGGTGCCGCCGCCTGCGGTTTGATGGAACGGGCATTTCGATTCGTTCGACATCTGCGGGTACCTTATGGGTCGGTTGTCCAGATTTCCGGTCTATGCCAGGTGTTCTGCAGCCCGAGCCGCAAGGCTCGGGCCTTCTCTTCATCAGGGGGTGGTCGGTCTGTTGCCGACGCAGGCCCGCGGCGCTGCACGCGCAAATCGCGAGGCCACGGGAAAGACTAGCCCAGCATGGGCAGAGGTCTAATAGAGCGACTATTGAAGGGCGATAGGCTGGGTCTGTCAGGCAGGACGAGGCAGCCGCGCCCCATCGACATCGTCGATAGCGACCATGAATATCTTCAAGTTCCACCGCTGGGCCCGGAGGCGGAAGATGGCTTCATTGAACCTTCGATGAGGCATCGATCATGGCATCGATCAGCAAAGGCGGTATGCTCGCCGCGATTTTGGCCCTGCTGGCCGCTCTGGGTGGCTGTGCCGCCTCGGCCACCTCGCAGGTGGCGCAACCCTACGGCCATTTCTATTCGGCCACCGAGCTGTCCAGCGTGTCGCTGAAACCGGGCCAACATGTCGCCGTGCTGTTGGGCCGCAATGCCGCTGCCACCCTGGACTACCTGCAGCGCCATCGCGAGGTCCCTCCTTCAGTGCCTGGCGCCTCGCGTGCCGTGCAAGTGGCCACGCTCAACAGTGGCAGCCAGGCCTATGGCTGGCTGGCGCAGTCGCTGGCGCAAACCTTCGCCGAGGTCACCTTCTACGACGATCTGGACACCCTGCTCGCCGATCGCCCCGACGTGATCGTGCTACTCGATGCCCAGAGCCGCCTCGCCAGCGCCACCAGCCCGGACATCGAAACCCAGGTGGTCGCACGCTTCTACGACGACCAACTGACCTACATCGGCCGCGCCGAAGGCCAGGCCCGTGAAGCGCTGCCCAGCGACACGGCGAATGTCGCCCGCCAGTTGCAGGTCGAGCAAAACGTGCAGGCCGACGCCCTGCGCAGCTTCGACGCTTCGCTCAAGGCCCTGGTCAAAGGCTGACGGTCACTTGCGCCGCTGCATCCAGGCGGCACCCAGGCCGCTCAGGCAGATGATGGCGATGCCCACGATACTGGTGGTATCCGGCACCTGGCCGAATACCACCAGGCCCAGCACACCCGCAAACACGATCTGGCAGTAGCTGAACGGCGCCAGCAGCGCCGGAGCTGCATGGCGGAAGGCCTTGGTCAGCAGCAGGTGGGCGGTCATGCCGCAACCGCCAAGGGCGAGCATCAGCAGTACGTGCTGCCATTGCGGTGTCTGCCAGAAGAACGGCACCAGCGCACTCATGATCAGGGTGTTGCACAGGCCTGCGTAGAAGTTGCTGGTGGTTGGGCTGTCATGGGCAGCCAGAATCCGGGTCAGCAGCTGGTAGAAGCAGAAACCCAGGGCCGAACCGAAGGGAAACAGGATCGCCGGGGTGAACATCGCTCCGCCCGGATGCACCACCACCAGTACCCCGATGAACCCCATCACTACCGCCAGCCACTGGCCGAGCGTGACCCGCTCCTTGAGCAGCGGAGCCGACAGCGCAGTGACCAGCACCGGGGCGAGAAAGTTGACCGACGTGGCCTCGGCCAGCGGCAGGTACTGCAGGCCCGCCGTGAACAACAGGCTGGTGCTGAGCAGGCTCAAGGCCCGCAAGGTCTGCAGCAACGGACGCCGGGTGCGCAGCACACGCAGCCCCGCCTGGGGCATGAAGATGCCGGCCATCAGCAGCGTATGCACCACATAGCGCGCCCAGACCACCATGATCACCGGGTAGATACCACCGAGGAATTTCGACAGCCCATCATGGCTGGCGAACAGGAAAGTCGCGGCCACCACCAGGGCGATGCCGCGCAAGGGGTGGTTGACGCCGGACAGCGGGGTGCGGGTGGTCATGCGGATCTCTGGGCAGGACGAACCTTGCGAGTTTAGAAGAGATGGGGCGCCGGATGGCAAGTGTTTTTGCCCGCGTCAGGGCGAGTTTACCCGCGAAGCAGACACCGTGCCTCAGTCCCTGACAATCCTGCCCGGCTTCTTCAGGCGCTCGCTGGCCGGTGCCGGTCGCCCATAGAAATAGCCCTGGAAATGCGAACACCCTTCTGCCGCCAGGCGCTCCATCTGCTCGGCCGACTCCACGCCCTCGGCCGTAGTCTTGATCTTCAGGCTGTTGGACAGCTCGGTGATCGCGCGGATGATCGACATCGCCTCGCGACTGTCGCACATGTCGTGGACGAAGGATTTGTCGATCTTGATCCGGTCGAACGGGAACGAGCGTAGGTAACCCAGCGACGAATAGCCGGTGCCGAAATCGTCCAGCGAGATCGACACGCCAAGCTCTTTCAGCTCCCGCAGGATGCGCACGTTCTCCTCGCTGTTGCCCAGCAGCACCGACTCGGTGATCTCCAGCTCCAGGCGATGCGGGGCAAGCCCTGAGTCCGACAGTGCCAGGGAAACGGTGTGCACCAGCCCAGTGTTCTTGAACTGCACCGGCGACAGGTTGACCGACACCACCTCCTGCCCTTCCCAGGTCGCCGCCTCCTGGCAGGCGAGATTCAACACGCGGGCGCCAATCTCGTGGATCAGCCCGGTCTCCTCGGCGATGGGAATGAAATCCATGGGCATGATCAGGCCACGACTGGGGTGTTCCCAGCGCAGCAGCGCCTCGTAGCCGGTGACGCTGTTGCACTGCTGGTCCACCACCGGCTGGTAGTGCAATTGCAGTTGCCCCAGATGCAGGGCTGTGCGCAGGTCGGTCTCCACCAGGCGGCGCTGGCGTGCGGCAACGTCGAGTTCGACATGGAAGCATTCGTAGCGGTTGCGGCCATTGCGCTTGGCTTCGTACAGGGCCATGTCGGCGTAGCCGAGCAGTTGCTCGGCGTTGTCCTGGTCCTCGGGCGCAAAGGCAATGCCAATGCTCACACCGACAGCGAACTGGTGCCCTTCGATCTGGAACGGCGGGCAGATCGCATCGATCAGGCGTCGGGCGGTATTGCAGGCCGCTTCGCGGTTGTCCAGCCCGGCCAGAACCACGGCGAACTCATCCCCACCTAGCCGGGCCAAGGTGTCGTGCTCGCGCAGCTCCCGACGCAGGCGCTTGCCCAGGGCACGCAGCAGTTTGTCGCCGAAGGCATGGCCGAGGGAGTCGTTGATGTTCTTGAAGTTGTCCAGGTCCAGGCACAAGGTGGCGGTCAGCTTGCCACTGTCCTCGCCGCGCGCCAGCGCCTGCTTGAGGCGCTCATGGAACAAGGTGCGATTGGGCAGGCCGGTCAGCGCATCGTGATGGGCCATGTGGTGAATCTGCGCATGGGCTGCCAGTTCTTCAGTGGCGTCCTCGGCGATGAACAGCACGTAATCGGCCTGGTTGTCGCGGTTCTGGCTGAGCAGCGCGCGACTGCGCAAGGTGCGGGCACCCGCGACGGTTTCGACACGGGTTTCAGCGGCGTAGCCCTTGGCACTGCGTGCGCCGCGCGCCAGTTGCTGCTCGAGAAACTCGGCGGCAGCCGGCACCGCGCAGTCTGCCGGCAGCGTACCGATCAGGCTCGCCCCCTGGCCACCGAACAAGCGCTCGGCCTGCTGGTTGGCCAACAGGATGCGCTGGCTGACCAGGTCCTGGACGATGACACAGGCTGGAATATTGGCGATCACCGAATCGAGAAACTGCGACAGGGTACTCATCTCCTGGCTGTACTGCTCGGCCAGCTCCTTGGCCTGCAGCAGCTCCAGCTCGTAGCGGCGACGCTCGGAGATGTCACGGGTCACCTTGGCGAAACCGACCAGTTGGCCGCTGTCCTCGTCATGGATGGCCTCGATCACCACGCTGGTCCAGAAATGCGAGCCGTCCTTGCGCTGGCGTACACCTTCGGCCTGGAAGCGCCCTTCCCGACGGGCCGTCTCCAGCCCCTGTTCGGGCAGGCCACCGACGCGGTCTTCATGGGTGTAGAACACCGAGAAATGCTGGCCGACGATTTCATCGGCCTTGTAGCCCTTGGCTCGCTCGGCCCCGGCGTTCCAGTTGATCACATGGCCGGCGCTGTCGAGCATATAGATGGCATAGTCGCGCACGCCCTGCACCAGCAGGCGGAAATGCCGCTCCTGCTCGCGCTGGGCCATCTGTGCATGGTACTGCTCGGTGCAATCACGGGTGATCTTGGCGAAACCCACCAGTTGCCCGTCGTCGTCATGCACCGCCTCGATCACCACATGGGCGCGCAGCAGGCTGCCGTCCTTGCGCAGGCGCCAGCCATGCTCCTCGAAACGACCACAGCGGCGCGCCTGCTCGAGGTTGGCTTGCGGCAGGCCGGCAGCGCGGTCCGCCTCGCTGTAGAACAGCGAGTAGTGCTGCCCGACAACCTCGGCGGCCTCATAGCCCTTGGCGCGCTGCGCCCCCGGGTTCCAGTTGGCGACCACCCCCTCCGGGGTCAGCAGGTAGATGGCATAGTCCACCACGCTCTGGATCAACAACCGGTACATGACGTCGGGGCTCGCGACTAGCGACATGGCATTCTTCCTGAACCTGCGGGGCCGTTTTTCAAGATACTGGCATTATGCCTTTGAGCGACAGGATTTTGTGAAGTGGATCACAAAAATTCGCGCTTGCTGGACCTCAGTGACGCACCGCCGCGACACGCCATGTGTGCAACTGCGGGTCATCTTCCGACGCGATTGCCTGCACGGCGCGCGGCAACTCGGCGACGACGCGGCTGCAAAAGGCCATGGCCGCTTCATCCTGCCGATAGCAGCGCAACAGCCAGTCATGCGCGCCACTGCAGAGCATCTGGCACGCTATTGCCCGGCCAATGCCTTGACGGCGGTAGCGCTTGAGGATGAACAGGTCGGCCAGCTCGAGGGCCTCGACCCCTGGCAGCTCGCTACGCTCGACCAGCACGAAACCGGCGATGAAGCCGTCGACCAGCACCAGGCTGGCGCCCCAGCCGGGCGATTGCCAGTAGCGCGCCATGTGCGCCTCGTGCAGGTAGAAACGCCCATCCGCCTCGACGTCTTCCTGCTCCCAGTCCGAGGACTCGTAGGCATAGAACTGATAAAGATTGCGGATGATTTCGGCGTGTTCAGGGCCGGTCGGGAACAGCTCGAGTGACGGCGCTGACATAAGGGGCAGGCTCGCTGAAGGCAGGAGCGCCGATTCTACCCGCCCAGACAGGTTTTTCCAGGGATCGGCACCGAGATCCAAGTCCGTGGCGCCTGTCCTTGCGACAGGCGCCAGGCAAGGCTCATTTCTCTTCCAGCACGGCCCTGCCCTTCACCGCCCGCGGCCCGCGCCAGGCCCAGAACAACAGGCCGGGGAACGGCGCCCAAACCACGAACACGACCCACAACATCTTGCGCTCGGCACGGCGCTCGCTGCCGATGATGTGCCATATCGCCCAGATCTGCAGAAGAATCACCAGCACTGCGACGAGGATCCAGACCGTTCCTATTTCCATGAGCGTTCTCCTGTGAGCATGTAATGCATTTGTTCACGCCAGGCGCCAAGGGTTCATTCCAATCCGCGTACCGCCAGTGCAGGGCTCGCGGCATTATCCGGCCAGTGATTGTCTTTCCCCGCAACTCCCAGCACACTCCCTGCGCCATCGAAGGAAACGGAGTCCGCTGTGCCCACGCCTCGCCAGTTCAGCAAGAAGACTAGCACCAGCAACATGTTGCGGCTCAAATCCGGCGCCAGCGACGAACAGGTGCCGTACCGCGTCGACTTCGTTCTGCTCGAGCATTTTTCCATGGCCAGTTTCACCGTGGCGATGGACGTGCTGGTCACCGCCAACCTGCTGCGAGCCGACAGCTTCCGCTTCACCCCGCTGTCGCTCGAAGGTGACCGGGTGCTGAGTGACCTGGGGCTGGAACTGGTGGCCAGCGAGCTGGACCCGCGCAAGCTCAAGGAGCCCGACCTCCTGGTCATCTGCGCCGGCCTGCGCACCCCGCTCAAATACCCCGAACTCGACCGCCTGCTGGGCGACTGCGCGGCCCACGGCATGGCCCTGGGTGGTTTGTGGAGCGGTGCATGGTTCCTCGGCCGCGCCGGGGTGCTGGGCGACTACGGTTGCAGCATCCACCCCGAACAGCGTGCCAGCCTCGCCGAACGCAGCCCGCAGACGCGCATCACGCCGGCCAGCTTCACCCTTGATCGCGATCGCCTGACCGCCGCCAGCCCCAATGGCGCCATGGAACTGATGCTGGGCCTGGTACGCCGGCTGTATGGCGATGCCTTGGCCGAAGGTGTCGAAGAGATCCTGTCGTTCTCCGGCGCCCGCTATCGCCAGGTCGGGCCCGGGGCGAAGAAGTCCATGAGCCTGCAACTGCGCACCATTGTCGAGCTGATGGAAAACAACCTGGAAGAGACCCTCAGCCTCGATCAGCTGGCCGCCTACAGCGGCCGCTCGCGTCGGCAGATCGACCGCTTGTTCCAGGCCCAGCTCGGTACCTCGCCGCGGCGCTACTACATGGAGCTGCGCATCACCAAGAGCCGGCGGCTGCTGCAGTACTCGGACCTGTCGGTCATGGAAGTGGCGGTGGCGTGCGGGTTCGTTTCGGTGTCGCACTTCAGCAAGTGCTACGCGGCGTATTTCGGCTACCCGCCTTCACGTGAGCAGCGGCTGGGCGAATGATGCAAATGCTGGGCATCAGGCGCGGATGTAGTTGAGCACGGCTTCGCAGATCATCTGCTTGTGGCGCAGCTTGATTGCGTCGTCCGCCAGGTCGATCTGGAAGATCTGGCCGAAGGTATGCCGGTTCGAGACCCGATAGAAGCAGAACGAACTCATCAGCATATGCAGGTCGATGACCTCGATGCCCGCACGGAACATGCCTTCCTCGACCCCGCGCTGCAGGGTGCGCGCCAGTGATTCGAGCACCAGGCTGCTCATTTCGCGGATCACCGGCGCCTGCTTGACGAACTCACCATAATGGATGTTTTCGGTACAGACGATGCGTACGAAGTCGACATTGTGGTCGTGGTGATCGAAGGTGAACTCCACCAGCCGGCGGATCGCCTGCTCGACCGGCAGCGACTCCAGGTCCAGGCTGTGCTCGGTCTTGCGGATGTCGCCGTAGAGCTTGACCAGGCATTCCAGGTACAGCTGTTCCTTGCTGCCGAAGTAGTAGTAGATCATGCGCTTGGAAGTGGCGGTGCGCTCGGCGATCGCATCGACCCGCGCGCCAGCCAGGCCTTGCTGGACGAACTCGTGGATCGCAGCCTGGAGAATGTCCTCGCGGGTTTTCTCCGGGTTGTTCTTGCGCGACTTGCGCGCCCCGCCCTCGGACTGACCGAGGCTGACTTGCGGATCACTCATACCGACTCACAGGCTGTTGTTTGGAATGTGCGGGGATTATCCGTGAGCCGGGCGGTGCAGGGAAGCGCGAGGGTGCATGTGCGGCTTGCTAGCCACCCGCACTCGCGCGCAGCTTGGCCATCGCCGCCAGGCGCACCGCCACGTTCGCCGCGCCATACCCCGCGTAGTCCCCCTTGCGCTGGAGGATCTCGAAGAAGAAACGCCCCTCGAACGGTTCGGTGTACACATGGAACAGCTCGCCGCCCTGCGCATCGCGGTCGTACAGCACGTTGTAGTAAGCAAGCTCGCTGAGGAACTCATCGTCGAACTCGAAGCGCGCCGCCAGATCGTCGTAGTAGTTCATCGGGATCTCCAGCAATGGCACGCCAGCCTCCTTGGCCCGTGTGACCTCGGCGAAGATGTCGGCGCAGTCGAAGGCGATATGGTGCACGCCCGAACCACGGTAGCTCGACAGGGCGTGGGCGATGGCCGTGTTGCGGTTCTCGGAGATGTTCAGCGGCAGGCGCAACGTCGCGCACGGGCTGCGCAGGGCGCGGCTCTTGACCAGACCATAAGGGTCGGGCAGTACCACTTCGTCGTCGGCGGTGAAGTCGAACAGGCTCTTGTAGAACAGCACCCAACTGTCCAGACCCTCGGCCGGCAAGGCCAAGGCCATGTGGTCGATGCGCTGCAGCCCGCCACCGGCAGTGGCCGACGGATCGAGGCAGAAATCACTGTCATAGATGCTCTGCCCTGCCCCGGCCGGCTCCACCAGGTAGATCAGACTGCCATCCGGCGCGCGCACCGCCGGGATTTCCCGCTCGTTGGGGCCGACCAGACCACGGAATGGCTGACCACGATAGGCCATTGCCCGCTGCAGCGCCGCCTGGGCGTCATCCACGCGCAAGGCTGCAGCGCACAGCGATGGACCATGAGCCTCGTAGAAGTTGTGGGCAAAGGAATAGGGTTCGGCGTTGAGCACGATATTGATATCACCCTGGCGCAGCAGCCTGACCGCCTTGCTGCGGTGCTGACCGGCCTCGGCGAACCCCAGGCGCTTCAACCACCCACCCAGCCGCGCACCGACCGCGTCATCTACGGCGAACTCGACGAACTCCACTCCGTCATAACGGCTCGCCGCAGGCGGTGCGAACAGCACGCCGGGTTCCACTGCGACCGCCTGCTCGGCCAGCCGCACGCGGGTCTTTTCCTCCAGGTACAGCAACGAGCGCAGACCATCGGCGGCGTTCTGACGCGAAGGTGCGGCACGAAAGCCATCGTTGAAAATCTCAAGCGACAGCGGGCCGCGATACCCACTGGCGATGATCGGCGCAAGGAAACCTGCGAGGTCCATCTCGCCCTGGCCGGGGAAACAGCGAAAATGCCGACTCCACTCCAGCACGTCCATGGCCAGGATCGGCGCATCGGCCATCTGAACGAAGAAAATTTTCTCGCCAGGGATATCGCGGATCGCACTGGGATCGCCCTTGAGCGAGAGCGTGTGGAAGCTGTCGAGAATCACCCCCAGCGCCGGATGATCGACCTTGCGCACCAGGTGCCACACCTGCTGCCAGGTGTTGACGTGACGCCCCCAGGCCAAAGCTTCGTAACCGATGCGCAGGCCCCGCGCCCCGGCATGCTCGGCCAACAGGCGCAGGTCATCGACCAGCAGTTGCTCATCGCCCAGCGCATCGGGCTGCACGTTGCTGCACACCAGCACCAGGTCGGTGCCCAGTTCCTGCATCAGGTCGAACTTGCGCGCCGCGCGGTCGAGGTTCTTGTGCAGACGATCACGGCGGCAGCCCTCGAAGTCGCGAAACGGCTGAAACAGCGTGATGGCCAGCCCCAGGTCCGCACACCGCTGCCGAATTTCACGCGGGGCACCGGCGTAATGGAGCAGGTCGTTCTCGAAGATCTCGACGCCATCAAAGCCTGCGGCAGCGATGGCTTCGAGCTTTTCAGGCAGGGTACCGCTGAGTGAGACGGTGGCGATCGAACGCTGCATGTTGAGTTCCTTGTTGTTTGTACAGGCGCAGGTTCGTCTGACCCATGAGCCTGCTTGTTCTCGACGATGGCAGGATCGATTATTCGCAGGTAAAGTCGGGACGGCAATGCACTTTGTACGAAATGGTTAGTTTGTGTTCGATAATCGAACAAAAGCCAACCAAGCGAATTGATTCACCGCAGAACCCTGGACCACCATGGATTCAGTCGCCGCCATCCGGGCTCATGCCTGCCCGAGGGCGACCGCCATCCGACAACCAACAAGAACAACGGAGACACCATGGCCCACTCTTCACAGGCCAAGAAAGCCACCGCCAGCGGGTGGATCGGCTCGGCCCTCGAGTACTACGATTTCTTCATCTATGCCCAGGCGGCAGCGTTGATCTTCCCGCAGATCTTCTTCCCGTCCAGTGACCCGAAGATGGCCATCATCGCCTCCCTTGCCACCTATGGCGTCGGCTACCTGGCTCGTCCGGTCGGCGCCTTCGTGCTCGGCCATTGGGGTGACACGCGAGGACGCAAGAACGTGCTGCTGCTGTGCATGTTCCTGATGGGCATCTCGACCATGGCCGTAGGCCTGCTGCCCACCTACCACGACATCGGCCTCCTCGCCCCTGCCTTGCTGGTGGTCCTGCGCCTGGTCCAAGGCTTCGCCGTGGCCGGAGAGATCTCCGGCGCCAGTTCCATGATCATGGAGCACGCGCCCTTCGGACGTCGCGGCTACTACGCCAGCTACACCCTGCAAGGCGTGCAGGCCGGCCAGGTGATGGCCGCTGCGGTATTCCTGCCACTGGCCTACTTCATGCCCAGCGAAGCGTTCAACGAATGGGGCTGGCGCATTCCGTTCCTGATGAGTGCAGTGGTGCTGATCGCAGGCTTCATCATCCGCAAGGAAGTGCACGAAACCCCGGCATTCGTTCAGGAAGAAAAACAGGACAAGGTGGCCAAGTCCCCAATCGGCGAAGCGTTCCGCCACAGCTGGAAACACATGGTGCTGGTGATGTTCATGGCACTGATGAACGTGATCCCGGTGGTCGCCACCATCTTCGGTGCGGCCTATGCCGTGCAGCCGGCCTACGGCATCGGTTTCGACAAGAGCGTGTACCTGTGGATCCCGGTGGTGGGCAATATCGTCGCGGTGCTGGTGATTCCGTTCGTGGGCAACCTGTCGGACCGCATCGGCCGGCGCCCGACCATGATTGCCGGGTGCCTGGGATCGGGCCTGCTGGCGTTCGTCTACCTGTATGCGATCAGCATCCAGAACGTGCCACTGGCCTTCGTCGGCTCGATCCTGATGTGGGGCATGGTCTACCAGGGCTACAACGCCGTGTTCCCAAGCTTCTACCCCGAGCTGTTCCAGACCCGCTACCGGGTGTCGGCCATGGCCATCGCACAGAACATCGGCACCATGCTCACGGCGATGCTGCCGGCACTGTTCGCAGCCGTCGCCCCACCCGGTTCGGAGCATATCTGGCTGGTAGTCGGGGCACTGGCCTTCGCCATCACCTGCGTGTGTGCGCTGGCCGCCTATGTGGCGCCTGAAACCTACCGGATGGCGATGGAAGACCTGGGTAACCCGCAGGCCAAACCGCTGGAAAAGGACGCCTATGAAGCCAGCCGCAAAAGCAGCTTCGAGGTGGTGAGCCCGTAAGGCCGTCGGGGCCGCACTGCGGCCCCGGCAACCTCAAGCCTTGACCACCGCCTGCAGGTTCCTCCACAACCGCTCCACATCCGCCCGTTCCGTCGGCAGCGCGCCGACCGACACCCGCACCATCCAGCGGCCTTGCAGGGTGGCCGGGGTCACGTAGGCATCGCCGGAAGCATTGAGCCGGTCTGCCCAGCCACGGGTGTGCTCATCCAGCGCCTCACCGTCCAGCCCCTCTGGTTCATGCCGAATGCACAGGGTCTGCAACTGCACCGGCGCCAGCAGCTTCCAACCCGGCGCCGCCGCGACCTGCTCGGCCAGCCATCGGGCATTTTCCAGGTCTCGGCGCAGGCGCTGCTGCAAGGCCTCGACCCCTTCGCTGCGCAGCATGAACCACAGCTTCAGCGCACGGAACCTCCGCCCCAGCGGTATGCCCCAGTCGCGCAGGTTCTTCACTTCGCCATCCACCGACGACTGCAGGTAGCTGGGGTTGGTACTCATCACCCGGATCAGGTGCTGCGGGTCGCGCACGTAATAGATCGAACAGTCGAAGGCCACGCCCAGCCACTTGTGCGCATTGACTACCACCGAGTCGGCCAGCTCGATGCCGTCCCACATCCAGCGGCATTCGGGGAGGATCATCGCCGAGCCTGCCATCGCCGAATCGACATGCAGCCACAACCCCGCCGCCTGGGCGATCTCACCAACCGGGCGCAACGGGTCCAGGGCCGTGGTGGCGGTAGTGCCGGTGGTGGCAACCACGGCGCAGGGCTGATTGCCGGCGGCCAGGTCCTGCTCGATGGCGGCCTGCAGCGCTTCGGGGATCATGGCGAAGCGCTCATCGGTCGGGATCTGACGAATGTTGTCGCGGCCGAATCCGGCCAGCAACGCGGCCTTGTCCACCGAGCTGTGGGCATGGGCACTGACGTAGACGATCAGCGGCTTGTCCTGAGCCTGCAGGCCGCCGCGGGCGAGGATGTAGTCGGTGCTGCGCTCACGTGCGCTGATCAGCGCGACCAGGGTGCTGGTGGAGGCCGTGTCCTGGATCACCCCGCTCCACTGCGCCGACAGCCCCAGCAGTTGGCGCAGCCAGTCGAGGGTAGTTTCCTCCAGCTCGCTCAGGGCCGGGCTGGACTGCCAGGACAGGCCGAGCACGCCAAGCCCTGTGCTGAGGAAGTCGCCGAGAACCGACGACAGCGTGCCGTTGGAGGGGAAGTAGCCGTAGAAGTCGGGATGCTGCCAGTGCGACAGGCCGGGCATCACCAGGCTGGAGACATCATCGAGGATGGCGGCGAACGGCTCGCCCTGCTGCGGCGCAGCCTCGGGCAGCGCGGCCTTGAGGTAGCCGGGCTCGACCTGGGCCATCACCGGGCGCTCGCCGACGGTCTGGCGATAGTCGGCGATCAGGTCGATAAGCTGGTGGCCGTATTGGCGGAATTGTTCGGGGGTCACTGGGCTGGCTCCTGGGCGAAGGGATGAGGTGTCAGCACCGACACCCCGCAATCAGCCCAGTCTAGGCAACCCGCCGTCGGGCAATAACCCCGTTTCGCGCATAGCTGCTATCGCAACCGCGCATCCCCGCCCTGCACGCCAAACGACGACTGGCGCCACAGCTCGAATACCCGGTTACGCAACCAGCGGTGCTCGGCCGAGGCCTGCAAGCGCTGATGCCAGACCACCCAGTAGCGCTGACTGTGCTCGATGAAGCCCAGCGGCCGCCAGGCCAGGCCATGCAAACGGCAAAGCTGGCGGGCGATATGCTCCGGCACCGTGGCCAACGCCTGACCATTGCCGATCACCTGCACCATGGCACTGAAGAACGGCACCTGCAGCTGCATGCGCCGCTGCAGGCCCTGGGCACGCAGGTGTCGGTCGATGAAGCTGTCCTTGTCGCCGCCGCCGGAAACCCGCACATGGCGATAGGCAAGGTAGTCGTCCTGGCTGATCGTGGTGCAGGCGGCCAGCGGATGCCCGCCCGCCATCAGGCACACCGCACGGTCTTCACCGAGCAGCCGGCCATGCAGGTTGGGCGGGGACTCATCGAACAGTGTGGTGGCCAGATCGACCTCACCACTGGCCAGCGAGGCGTATTGGCCGGCCTGCCAGGTGCGGTACTCGAGGGATACCCCGGGCGCCTCATGCTCCAGTGCCGTCACCAGGTCCGGAAGGATGTGCTCGGCCACATAGTCGGAGGCGGCGATGCAGAAACGCCGCTCGCAACGCGCCGGGTCGAAGGCGGCAGGCTGGCGCAGGGCGCTGAGCTCATCGAGCACCTGGCGCAAGGGTTCGACCAAGGTTTCGGCATGTTCGCTGAGCACATAGCCGCGCCCCTGGCGGACCAGCAGCGGGTCGCCGAAGGCATCGCGCAGGTGAGCGAGCTGCCGACTGAGGGCCGACTGGCTGCAACCCAGGCGCTCGGCGGCGTGGCTGAGGTTCTTCAATTGCAGGAGGCAATCGAGGGTGCGCAGGTGGGCCAGGCTCAGTGAGGCGAAGGTGGGGGTCATGGGGTGACCTGCGCGGGTGGGGTGGAGGGCCCCATGGCGGGGCCCATCGGGCCGCGAGGCGGCCCGGCAGGAAGTCAGTCCGTCAGACCGACATAGACGTTCTGCACGTCTTCGTTCTCGTCGATCGCCTCAAGGAAGGCCTCGACCTCGGCCAGGGCTTCAGCACTCAGGCTGGCGGCGCTCACCGGGTTTTTCGGGGTGTAGCCGATCTTCGCGGAGGTGACGGTGAAACCATGCTCGGGCAGGGCCTTCTGCACCGCGTCCAGGTCGGTGGTGTCGGTGATGAACAGGGTCGAGCCCTCTTCCTCGCCGTCTTCGAAGTCCTGGGCGCCAGCTTCGATGGCGGCCATTTCCGGGTCGGCATCACCTTCCGGGGTAGCCTCGATCAGGCCGACATGGTTGAAGTCCCAGGCCACCGAGCCGCTTGCGCCGAGCTGGCCCTTGCGGAACAACACCCGGATCTGGGCGACGGTACGGTTCACGTTGTCGGTCAGGCATTCGACGATCAGCGGCACCTGGTGCGGGGCAAAGCCCTCGTAGCTGACGGCATGGTACTGCACCGCCTCGCCATCCAGGCCAGCGCCTTTCTTGATCGCACGCTCGAGGGTTTCGCGGGTCATCGAGGCTTTCTTGGCCTGGACGATCGCCAAGCGCAGACGCGGGTTCATATCCGGGTCGGCGCCCGACTTGGCCGCGATCTGGATCTCCTTGGCCAACTTGCCCATGATCTTGCCCTTGGCGTTGGCGGCCGTTTCTCTATGCTTGGCTTTCCACTGTGCGCCCATCTCGACTCTCTTTGTCTCAGCGGCCGGTTCAGGAAGCGACCGGCCAAAAGTGGGGAGAGTTTATACGCCCTCGCGGGTGGGATCGACAAGAAATCGCATGGCGGACATTCGCGGGCAACTCGCAGCGGCGAACCGCCGCCCCTGCAAGCGGTGGGTACCTGTGGGAGCGGCGGTGCGGCGACCCGACTTGCCCGCGAAAATGCCCACACCGACTCAGCCCTTGTCCGCCTTCCCCGCCGCCGCCGCGAACTTCGCCAACCGCACATCCAGCCGCCGCGGGCGCAGCCCTCGGTCTTCGGCGCGCTCCTTGCGCCGCACGGCATCGCGCACCATCAGCGACCCCAAGTAGCGGATCGGCTCCGGCGGGAACTGCCCCAGCGGCCCCTTGACCAGGGGCGAGCGCGTCCAGGCGTTGTCCATCCCCAGGGCCAGCGACGAAAGGATCTGCCCGCCCATGTGGCAAGGCCCTACCCCGCTGCCGGAATAGCCGAAGCCGTAGAACACGTTGCCCTGCCCGTCCAGCCGGCCGAAGAACGGCAAGCCGGTCACCGAGCGATCCGATGGCCCGTTCCAGCTCGCGGCCAGCGGCACCTCGGCCAGCGCCGGGAAGAACTCGCCCAAGGTCCGTTTCAGCAGCGATCGATAGGGCGATGGCTGATCGAAGACCGGTAGCATGCGCCCGCCATAGGCGAAGGTATTGCCGCCCTTGCCGAGCATCAGCCGACCGTCGGGGGTGTTGTGGTAGTAATGCACGAAGATGCGCGAATCGAGCACGCTGATGCCGGTCTCCAGGCCCGTCTGGCGCAACAGTTCGGGGCACGGCTCGGTGATCACCATGTCGCTGGAGACGATCGCCACGCTGCGCTCGAACTGCGCGAACTGTCGCGCCATCCAGGCATTGAGGCCCAGCACGACCCGGTCGGCACGCACGGTGCCGTGGGCAGTGCGCACCTGCACCGGGACGCCGTGCTCAAGGCTGGTCATCGCCGTGCCCTCGTGGATGCGCACGCCGAGCTGCAGCGCGACCCGGCGCAGGCCACGCACCAGCTTGCCCGGCTGTACCGTGGCGGCCGCTGGCGAGAACCAGCCTTCCCGGTGGCGGTCAGAGCCTGCCCGACGCTGCACCTCATCCAGCGCCAGACGCTGGAACGAGTTGATGCCCTGGCGCTGCAGCGCCGCGATCACCGCATCGGTACTGCCGACCTGGGCGGCATTGGTGGCGGTATACAAGGTGCCGTCCATGCGGTAGTCGCAGTCGATGTGATGTTCGGCGCAGAACGTGCCGATGGCCGCGATACTGCGCTCCGACTCACGGACCAGGCGCACCGCCTCGGCCACACCGAACAAGCGCTCCAGGGTGAAGTACTTGGCCGACCACGACAGCGCACAACCACCATTGCGCCCGCTGGCACCGGCGCCGCAGATATCCGCCTCGATCAGCAGCACATCCAACGCCGGCACCGCCTCCTTGAGCATCAGCGCGGTCCACAAGCCGGTATAGCCGCCACCGACGATACACACATCACAGCGCACATCACCTTGCAGCGGCGGGCATACCGCTTCGTTTTGCGGATCCAGGGCCTGTTGCAGCCAGAACGGTCTCATCGTTTCACTTTCCTTCAGGTACGTACCGGCTTGATCGCCATGCCGGTGTTGGGGGCCACGTCATGTACCGCCTCCGCACTGGCCGGGCGGCTGTTCCAGTGCGGCAGCAGCACCAGGGCGGAGAACAGCGCAGTGCCGGCGAACACGATGAACACCGTGACGCTGTCGAAATAGCCCGGCAGCAGGCCACCCAACACCGCACCCACCGAGCCGCAGCCATTGACGAACCCGGCTGCCGTGGCGCCGGCCTTGGCGGTGCCGAAGTCGATCGCGGCCGCGCCGCTGATCATCGAGTCAGGTCCGTACAGGGTCAGGCCCATGACGAACAACAGCGCAACGACCAGAACCACACTGCCGCTGTGCATTGCGGCCATGAAACCCGCCAGGGTGAAGGTCAGCAGCACCAGGCTGATCACGCAGGCAGGCATGCGCCGGGCACCGAACAGCTTGTCCGAGGCCAGGCCGATGAGGATCGGGCCGAGCAACCCGGCCAGCTCGAAGGCTGTGGGAATGATCGCCGCGCCAACCTTGCCTACCGAGGGCATCTGCTCGAAAACGATCACCGGCCCCCACAGCAGAATGGCGTAGCGCGCCGGCTTGAGCATGAAGTAGGCAAGACCCAACGTGAGTACCGTGCGGTTGCGCAGGATTTCGCGCAGCGGCGCCCAGACGCTGCACAGGTTCGCGCCTGGCGTCATGCTCTGCGGCTCCGGCTCCACCGCCGGCAGGCCGACGTCTTCGGGCTTATTGCGCTGCAAGAAGAAGAACAGCAGCGCTACCGCTGCCACCACCACGGCGCTGGAGAAAAACGCTGCGTGCCAGCTGCCAACCAGGGTGTACGCCCACCACCCGGCAAAGGGCGAGGCCACCAGGCCGCCAAAGGCGTAGCACGAACTCCATAGCCCAAGTACCCGGCCACGCTGGGACGACGGGAAGAAACTGCCGATGTTCTTGCACAGCCCTGCCCAGCCGGTCGACTGCGCCAGGCCCTGGATCAGCATGCAGGTGGCAAAGATCGGGAAGGTCGCGTAACTGCCCATCACCACCGCTGCTGCGGCCGAGATCAGCAGGCCGCCGAGTACCACCACGCGTGGGCCGAAGCGGTCGGCGAGCATGCCCCAGGTGAACTGGCCCACGGCGTAGGCCGCCAGGTAGATCGCGTCGAGGTTGGCCATGGCGGCCTTGTCGAGCATGAAGCCTGGATCTTCAGCAATGCCAAGCTTGGCGACCGAGAAGGCCTTGCGGGTGAAGTAGAAGGCGGCGTAGGCCAGCCAGGTGATGGCGAAGATCTGCATGCGCCACCGCTTGATGGCACCGAAAGACTGGTTCATTTGACTCTGACCTCTTGCTGAGTGTGCCGGCAGAATGTGAAGAAACGCCTGTCTTGTTGTTGTGTTGCGCACTGCATGACGGAGGGACGTCATCTGGCTGGACCATGGCCCGGTGCAGGCGCTTTTGGCGCTGCCTCGGGTTGAGCGACATGGAAACAGCTGATGACTGATAAATAAAATCGATTTATCGTATTTCACACATAAGCCCAGCTTTTAACTGAACCTGTTCCGAGGTGTTCATGTCGGTCTCGCAAGCGCAGCTCAAGGCCTTTCACGCCGTGGCCGAACACGGCAGCTTCACCCGGGCCGCCGAGAAACTCTTCCTCACCCAGCCGGCGGTGTCCGACCAGGTGCGCAAGCTGGAGGAACGCTTCGGCGTGCTGCTGTTCCAGCGCAACAAGCGCTCGGTGCAGCTCACCGACCTGGGCGAACGCCTGTTGGGCATCAGCCAACGCCTGTTCGCCTGTGAAGCCGAAGCCCTGGAGCTGCTGCAGGATTCGCGTGCCCTGCACACCGGCAGCCTGGTGCTGGCGGTGGATGCCCCCGTGCACGTACTGCCGCAGGTTGCGCGCTTCTGCCAGCGCTACCCGGGGATTCAGGTCAAGATCGAGACGGGCAACACCGATGAGTCGCTGGCGCGCCTGTTCAGCTACCAGGCCGACCTGGCCCTGCTCGGGCGCGACGTCGATGACGAGCGGCTGTTCTGCGTGCCGATGCGGCGTGACCCGATGGTGGCCTTCGTGTCCCGGGACCACCCTTGGGCCACCCGCGCCTCGATCAGCCTGGCCGACCTGGACGACACGCCGCTGGTCTTGCGTGAGCCCGGCTCGGTGACACGCCAGACCCTAGAAGAAGAGATGCAGCGCGCGGGCCTGCGCATCCGCCCGGCCATCCAGGTCGAGGGACGTGAAGCGGCGCGTGAAGCGGTGGTGGTGGGGATTGGCGTGGGGGTGGTGTCGGCGGCGGAGTTCGGCGCCGACTCACGGGTGTGCGCGCTGCCCATCGTCGATTGCCAACGCCACATGACCGAGACGCTGGTGTGCCTGAGCGAACAACGCACGCGGCGAGTGGTGGCGACATTTTTGCAGATGGTGCAAGAGGCGCTGTGACTCCATCGGTGCCGCCCCTGCGATCAGGCCGGCCCCGACAACCCTGCAATCTGCCCTATGCTGATGACTCGCCCCACAGCGGACCCCGCCCACCATGCTCTACCGCCTAAGCGCCGACGCCCTGGTCCTGCTGCACCTGGCCTTCATCCTGCTGGTGCTGTTCGGCGGCCTGCTGGTGCTGCGCTGGCGCCGCGCCCTGCTCCTGCATCTGCCGACCCTGGCCTGGGGGCTTTCGGTGGAATGCCTGCATCTGCAGTGCCCGCTGACCGGCTGGGAAAACCGCATGCGCCTGGCAGCCGGCCAGGCTGGCTACCAGGGTGGGTTCGTCGAGCACTATGTCTGGCCGCTGATCTACCCTGCCGGGCTGACATCGCAGATCCAGGTGCTGCTCGGGTTGATCGTGTTGCTGCTCAACCTTGGCATCTACGGCTATGTGCTCTGGCGCGGGTGGCGTGCTAGCGGGTAGCGACCACGAACAACCGCGGGAACGGCAGCAACACCTTGCCATCGGTGGCTTTCGGGTAATCCTGCTCCATGGCCTGCAAGTAGAGCTGCAGGAAGCTCTCGCGCTCGGCCTCGTCCAGCCGCGCCAGGTACGGCCGCAAGCCCGAACCCTTGAACCACTCCACCACGGCGCTGGCGCCGCCCTCGAGGACATGGTGATAGGTGGTACGCCACACATCCACGCGTTCGCACAGCGGGCTGAGCAGGTCGTAGTAGAACGCGCCGCTGTGTCGCGGTGGCAAGGAAAAATCGCTGAACTTGTCTTTCCACGGGCCTTGGCTGGCAATCTCGCGCATGCGCTTGTGGGCAGGTTCGTCAAGGTTGTCGGGAGTCTGCACCGCCAGGCTGCCACCCTCGGAAAGCTGGCGGATCAGGTGCGGGTACAGCTCACGGTGGTTCGGCACCCATTGCAACGACGCGTTGGCGAGGATCAGGTCCTGGGGTTCGGCAGCCTTCCAGGTGGCGATATCGGCTACCTCGCAACGCACCCGTGGCACGTTCAGGCGTGGTCGCTCGCGCGCCTTGTCGATCATGTCCTGGTCGCTGTCCAAGGCCAGCACCTGGGCGTCGCCATGCTGTTGCAGCAAGACCTCGGTGGAGTTGCCAGGGCCGCAACCAAGGTCAGTGGCATGGCGCACCGGCCGCGGTGGCACGGCCGCGAGCAGATCGCGCACGGCGCGGGTGCGTTCATTTTCGAAGAGCGAATATTGGGTGGCGGACCAGGCCATGGGCGACTCCTTCGGCAGTTGGAAGCGCTAGCATAGGCCTTTTGCCGAGCGTCCGGGGTATCGGCCTGACCGATCCGCTTCGCCTGAACGAAAACAGGAACCGACAGCCTATGCTGGAGGTCATCCGCATAACCTCCACACGTCGCTTGCCATGAATGCCTTCCCCTATCCGCGTCTTGCCCTGCCTCTGGCCATCCTTGCGTTGATCGGCGCCTCCTTCCTGCTCGCCTCGCCCTGGATGGGCCAGGGCTTCGAGCTGTCCGACCTGTCCACCGACAGCCAGAGCCGCCTGACCCGGCAACTGGAGGACGGCAGCCTGTTGACCCTGGACAACGGGTCGGCCGTGGACCTGACGTTCGACCGCGCCCAGCGACGGATCGACCTGCTCAAGGGCCAACTGTTGCTGGAGGTGGCGCGGGGCGATACGCGCCCGCTGTTCATCGTCACCCCACACGGCAGCCTGCGGCCGCTGGACGCGAAACTGATCGTCGAACGGCTGCAGGACAGCAGCGAAGTCACCGTGCTGGAGGGGCGGGTCGAACTGACGGGCAACGACCGCCAACGGTCGCTCAACCGCGGCCAGCAGTTGCGCTTCGATGGCATCAGCCCCGGCACCCTGACCCAGGTCGATACCGGCGACACCCAGGCAGCCTGGTACCTGGAGCGCCTGCCCGGCGATGGTCAGCCGTTGAACGAAACGCTCGAGCGCCTGGCCCGGCACCACCGTGGCCTGCTGCTGTTCGATGCCCCCTCGCTGGCCGACCTGAAGGTCGCCGACGACCTGGCCCTGGACGACACCGACCAGGCCCTGGATGACCTGCAGGCCGCCCTGCCGATCAAGGTCGCCCGTTACACCGATTGGCTGACGGTGGTGCGGCGCAAATGAAAACGCGGCCGGGCCCGGGGGGGGCCGGCCGCGGTTTGAGTGCAACCCCCGGTGGGATCAGTGCCGCTTGGCGCTACGGATCTGATGCACCACACCCATGGCCACCACGATGGCCGCGGCGATACCGGTGGAGATCACCAGGATCTGGTAGTCAGGCATGAAGGCCATGGTCACCAGTGCGGCAACGATGAAGGCGATCACCAGGTAGGTCAGCCAGGGGAACAGCCACATCTTCAGGCGCACCTCACGGCCCTCGGCGATCAGCTTGCGGCGCATGCGCAGCTGCGAGAAGGCGATCACCAGGTACACCAGCAGGGCGATCATGCCGGTGGTGTTCATCAGGGTTTCCAGCACATCCTTCGGGCGCAGGGTCTCGCTGAAGTTGATCAGCGCACAGACCACCGCCACGGCGCAGGAGCCGAGGATCGCGTATACCGGCACGCCGGTCCCGGTGCGGGTGATCTTGAAGAACGACGGTGCATCACCGCGCTGCGACAGCGAGAAGAGCATGCGCGAAGCGGTGTAGTGGCCGGAGATCAGGCAACTGCTCACCGAGGTCAACACCACGAAGTTCATCAGCAACTCGGCATACGGCACACCCAGCAGTTCCAGGGTGCGACGGTAGGCGCCATAGCCGGAAACGCCCAGGTGCGGATCGTTCCACGGCACCAGGCAGACGATCAGGAAGATCGAGCCGACGTAGAACAGGCACACACGCCACACCACCGAATTGGTGGCCTTGACGATCTGGGTAGCCGGGTCCTTCGCTTCCGAAGCCGCGATGGTCACGATCTCGGCACCGAGGAAGGCGAACATCACCCCGAGCAAGGCGCCGATCACCGTGGTGATGCCGTTGGGCATGAAGCCTTCGGCGGTCAGGTGGGTGATGCCGCGCACCTCACCGAACTGCCAGACGTTCATCACTGCGGCGGTACACACCACCAGGAAACAGACGATCGCCACCACCTTGATCAAGGCGAACCAGAACTCGAATTCGCCGTAGTGCTTGACGTTGAAGAAGTTCACGGTGATCAGCAACAAGGTGGTCGCCAGCACGAACACGTTGACGCTGACACCAGGGAAGAAGCCATGCAGGATCTTGCCCGCCACGTAGGCTTCCCAGGCCATGAGGATGACCCAGTACCACCAGTACAGCCAACCGATGGTGAAACCGGCCCAACGCCCGATGGCGCGGTCGGCGTAGGTCGAGAACGAGCCGGTGTCCGGCGAGGAAGTCGCCATCTCGCCGAGCATGCGCATGATCAGCACCACCAGGATGCCGCCGGCGAGGTACGCCAGGACAGCCGCTGGGCCGGCGCTGTGGATCACGCTGCCGGAGCCGACGAACAAGGCGCCGCCAATGACCCCGGCGATCGACATCATCGTCAGGTGGCGCGACTTGAGCGAGGCACTGAGCTTGCTCTCGTGCCCGCCTTCCGCGGAGGTGGTGGATGTGGATGTTGCGTCCATCAGTTGTGTACCCCGTGCTTCTTTTTATCCAAGGAAAAACTGTGAAACCCCGATGGTTATCGGCCTCACCTGTACATCAGCGCTATTGCGGGCAGGAGGTGTGAAGAACACACGCAGACCATCCATGGCGGCCTGCTGACGCGCCCGAGGGTTGCCGCTCGGGCGAACTGAACGTGTTGCATCTGGCGATATCTGACACCTAATGTAAAAATGTCCGCCACATAGAGCCATGCACAGTGGCATGAAACTCGCACTGCACTGTACAGGCCGCCAATGCAATACACCCGCGACACCCTGCAGGCGCTTGGCGTTACGCACACCTGAAGGCACCCCATGCTGCGACTACATCCCGACTCCCCTACCCCGCTGGTCAACCAGATCATCGACGGATTGCGCGAGCTCATCGACAACCAGACGCTCAAGCCCGGCGCCAAGGTGCCGTCTATCCGCGCGTTTGCCTCGACCTACTCGGTGAGCACCTTCACCGTGGTCGAAGCCTACGACCGCCTGGTGGCCCAGGGGCTGCTGGTCAGTCGCGGCAATGCGGGTTTCTTCGTCAGCCGCTCGGCGGGCGAGTTGCTCGACACGCACACCCCGCAAGCTGACACAACCCGACCATCGTTCAACTCCGAGTGGTACCTGCAACAGATCTTCGAAACCCGCCAACTGCCGTTCAAACCCGGCTGCGGCTGGCTGCCCAACGACTGGATGTACGAAGATGGCTTGCGTCGCGGCATGCGCCAGGTGGCCGGCAGCCCGCTGGAGCTGTCTGGCTATGGTGATCCGATGGGCCTGCCTGAATTGCGCGCGCTGACCGCGCAGAACCTGCAGCAGGAGCTGTCGATCGTCGCCAGCCCTGCGCAACTGATGCTCACCCATGGCGCCAGCCAGGCGCTGGACCTGGCCGTGCGCACCCTGGTGCGACCGGGTGACGTGGTGCTGGTGGACGACCCAGGCTATCCCAACCTGATGAGCATCCTGCGCTTTCAGGGCGCGACCTTGGTGGGCGTCCCGCGCACACCGGTGGGCTACGACCTCGACCAGTTGGAGCGCTTGCTCGCCCACCATCGCCCGACGGTGTTCTTCACCCAGCCACACCTGCACAGCCCGACCTGTTCGCGTACGCCGCTCGCGCAGTTGCACCGCCTGCTGCAACTGGCGTCGCAGCATGGTTTGCGCCTGGTGGAGAACAACCTCTACGCCGACATGATCGCCGAGCCGCAGCCGTGCCTTGCCAGCCTCGATCATCTGCAGCAGGTGGTATACGTGGGCAGCTACTCCAAGAGCATCTCGCCCAACGTGCGGGTGGGCTACCTGGTGGCCGAAGCCGAGGTGATGCAGCAGCTGTTGCAGTTGAAGATGCGTTCAGGGCTGACCACCTCGCAGGTGATGGAGCGGGTGGTATACGCCGCAGTGATCGACGGACGCTGGCGCAAGCACCTCAAGCGCCTGCGCCAGCGCCTGGCAGAAGCGCATCAGGAAGTGGGTCGGCACCTGCATCGACTGGGCTTCGAGTTGTTCATCGAGTCGGATGAAGGCATGTACATCTGGACCCGCCACCCGGCCATTCCCGATAGTGCGGCGCTGCTCGACGATGCGCTGGAACAGGGGATCATGCTTGGGCCTGGGCAGTTGTTCATGGTCGATGCGCAGGCCACGGGGTGGATGCGGTTCAATGTGGCGTTCAGTACGGATCCCGGGATGTGGGAGTTGCTGGAGAAGGTGTTGGTGCGGCATGTCAGGCGAGGCTAATGAAAATCCCGACTCCTTACATCCAACCCCCGCAATAACCCACTGACATCCTCCAACCGCCGCGCGATCAGGTGTCTGACACCCTTTTCCTGCTCCAGCCGGCCACTGACCTTGAGCAATTGCGAGCCCACCAGGGCTCGCCGCTGTCGCTCGGCCAGATCCCGCCACACCACCACGTTGAGCATGCCGAACTCGTCTTCCAGGGTGACGAAGGTCACGCCGCTGGCCGTCTGCGGGCGCTGGCGACCCACGACGATGCCGGCCACGGCAACGCTGTCGCCATGGCTCAAGCCATCCAGCTCACGAGAGCTGCGGCAACCCAGCGCGCGCAGGCGTGAACGCAGCAGCGTCAAGGGATGCGGGCCAAGTGTGGTGCCCAGGGTCGCGTAGTCGGCGAACAGGTCTTCGGCGATGCTCGGCGCCGGCAAGCTCACTTCGCTCTCAGGCGCAGACTCGACCCCAGCGAACAACGGCAGTTGCGCCTGCACGGCAGCGACCTGCCAGCGTGCCTGATGGCGATCGCGAGCCAGGGCACGCAAGGCACCGGCATCGGCCAGGCGCGCGCGGGCGCGGCTGTCGAGGGACGCACGCAGGCACAGATCCTCGACATCCCGCCATGGCCGCTGTGCCCGCGCCTGCTCCAGGCGCCGGGCATCGTCCTCGCCGAAACCACGGACCTGCCGCAGCCCCAGGCGAATCGCCAGGGCATCACCGCCTTGCGGTTCCAGGGTGCAGTCCCAGACGCTGTGAACGACATCCACCGGTCGCACCTCGATGCCCTGTCGACGCGCCTCCTGCAAAAGCTGGTCGGGGCTGTAGAACCCCATGGGCCAACTGTTGATCAACGCGCAGGTGAAGATCGCCGGCTCGTGGCACTTGAGCCAACTGCTGGCGTAGCACAGCAAGGCGAAACTGGCGGCGTGGGACTCGGGGAAGCCATAGCTGCCGAACCCCTTGATCTGCTCGAAGATGCGTTCGGCAAAGGCCAGCTCGTAACCATTGCGCAACATGCCGTCGAGCAAGCGCAGCCGATGCGGCTCCAGCCCGCCATGACGCTTCCACGCCGCCATGCTGCGGCGCAACTGGTCGGCTTCGCCTGGGGTGTAGTCGGCCGCGACCATCGCCAGTTCCATTACCTGCTCCTGGAACAACGGCACACCCAGCGTGCGCTTGAAGACCGCCTTGAGCTTTTCCGAAGGATAAGTGACCGGCTCTTGCTTCAGACGCCGCCGCAGATAGGGATGCACCATGTCCCCCTGGATCGGCCCGGGCCGCACGATTGCCACCTCGATGACCAGGTCGTAGAAGGTGCGCGGCTGCAGGCGCGGCAGCATGGCCATCTGTGCCCGCGACTCGATCTGGAACACCCCCATGGTCTCGGCGCGGCTGATCATCGCGTAGGTGGCGGGGTCTTCCTGGGGGATGCTGGCCAGGGTCAGCTCGCGGCCACGGTGCAGCCGGAGCAGGTCGAAACAACGGCGCAGGGCGCTGAGCATGCCCAGGGCGAGCACATCGACCTTGAGCAGACCAACCATGTCCAGGTCGTCCTTGTCCCACTGGATCACCGTGCGCTCGGGCATGGCGGCGTTCTCCACCGGCACCAGCTGGTCCAGTGGCTGCTCGCAGATCACGAAACCGCCAGGGTGTTGCGACAGGTGTCGAGGGAAACCGATCAGCTCACCCGCCAGCACCAGGATACGCCGCAACGATGGGCTCTGCGCCTCGAAACCAGCCTCGGCCAGGCGCTGCGGATCGGGAATGCGATCGCTCCAGCGCCCGCAGCATTTGGCCAGGGCATCCACCTGGTCGCTCGGCAGACCCAGCACCCGAGCCACGTCACGCACGGCGCCAGCAGCGTGATAGGTGCTGACCACCGCGGTAAGCGCCGCGCGGTGCCGGCCATAGCGCCTGAACACATACTGGATCACCTCTTCGCGGCGGTCGTGTTCGAAGTCCACGTCGATGTCGGGCGGTTCATTGCGCTCACGTGAGAGAAATCGCTCGAACAGCAGGCGGTGGGTCATCGGGTCGAGCTCGGTGATCCCCAGCACGAAACACACCACCGAGTTGGCCGCAGAGCCCCGCCCCTGGCAGAGAATATTCTGCCGGCGCGCGAAATCGACGATGTCGTGGACGGTGAGAAAGTAGCTTTCGTAGCCCAGTTCCTCGATCAGCGTCAGTTCGCCCTCAAGCGTCTGGTACACCTCGGCGCTGGCACCCTGCGGCCAGCGTATCGACAGACGCTGCTCGCACAAGTGACGCAACCAGCTCGCCGGGCTGTGGCCTTCAGGGACCAGCTCACGGGGGTACTGGTACTTCAGCTCGCTCAGGTCGAAGCGGCAGCGCTCGGCAATGACCAGGGTTTCGCTCAGCAGGTCGCCGGGGTGCAGCTCGGCCAGTTGCTCGCGGCTACGCAGGTGGCGTTCGCCATTGGGGTAGAGGTAACGCCCGGCCTCGGCCACCGTGCAGTGCTGGCGGATCGCGGTCATGCAGTCCTGCAAGGCGCGACGACCACGTACATGCATGTGCACGTCGCCACAGGCCACGGCGCGAATCGCCAGTTGCCCGGCCAGGGCACGCAAACGCTGCAAGCGCGCTGCGTCGTCGCTGCCACGGTGCTGGTGCACTGCCAGCCACAGCCGCTCGGGGAACAGTGCCTGCAACCAACGGCCGGGTTCAGGGTCGCCAGGGTCGTCAGCGATCCACAGCGCCAGCAAGCCTGAGCAATGCGCCTGCAGGTCTTCGGCCAGCAATCGATACTCGCCCTTCTCTGCCCGACGCCGCGCACGGGTAATGAGCGCGCAGAGGCTCTGGTAGCCGCTCAGGTTCTCCACCAGCAGCACCAGGCGCGGCCCATCCTGCACCTGCACTTCGCTGCCGACGATCAGTCGTACGCCATGCTCGCGGGCCGCCTGCCAGGCGCGGACAATCCCGGCCAGGGTACATTCGTCGGTGATTGCCAGGGCCTGATAGCCCTGCTCGTGGGCACGACGAAACAGCTCGTCGGCGCTGGAGGCGCCGCGCTGAAAACTGAAATTCGACAGGCAATGCAGCTCGGCGTACCCAGGCAGGCTCATGCGAACCAGCCCTGCAGCCACAAGGGGCCGGGTTGGGCGAGGTCGCGGTAGGCCCAACCGCGTAACCCTTCGCGGGTTTCGATGCGGTAGTAGTCACGGCGCACATCACCGCCATCCCACCAGCCCGATTCGATGCGCTCGGCTTGGCCAAGCCATTGCAGGCCGCCCTCGGGCAAGGCCAGGGCCTGGGGCAGCAACCAGCCAGGACGGCTGCCGGGCGCGACCGCCAGGCTACCGGCAGCGCCCTGCTCGCTGGCCTGCCAGGCATGCTCGGGACGATGATCGGCTTCGGCGCGCAGCCCCATGACCGCCTCGTCGCCCAACCGGGCACGCAAGCGCTCGCGCAACTGCTCCCAGGGCTGGGCCTGCTGCGAACGCGGATCGAACAGCGCGCGATGCTGTGGCACGAACGCTGGCAGGTCGGCGGCCAGCAGGCGCACGTTGCGCACCGGCGCCGGAATGCGCAGCGGCTCCAGCCGGCCACGGGCCAGTTCGAAGAGCATCGCCGCTTCGCGCTCGGCCGCCAGCAAGCCGACCTTCAGCACGGTATCCGGCCCCTCTACGTGCTCCAGATGCAGCTCGAAACGCTGCACGCCGCAGTCGCGCCCAGCAAGAAAAGCGGCCAGGTCATTGATCAGCCGGCGCAGGGGAAACAGTAATGCCTGGTGCGATTCCACATCGAAATTCAGCTCCAGCCTGGACTCGAACCGGTCTGGCGGCTGATAGAAATCCAGCCCCAGCGCACGCTGGCCGAAAAGTTGGTCCAGGTGCAACTGCACAGGCGCGGCAAAACGCTTGGCCAGGGCATCACGCGGCAAGGCCATGACCTCGCCCAGCCGGCGCAACCCCATGCGCGAGAGGGCCTGGGCGGCATCGGCAGGCAAGCCGACCCGATCCAGAGGCATGTTCGCCAATGCTGCGCGCGTCTGCTCGGCGCAGGTCAGCGCCAGGCCATCGTGCCCGTTGACCAGCATGCGCGCCGCCACCGGATTGCTCGCCAGCACAATGCGATGACGCAGGCCGAGTTCCTGCAGTTCTGTACGCAGACGCGCCTCGAAACTCGTCCACGGACCGAACAGTTGCAGGCTCGACCCCACCTCCAGCAACAACGCACGCGGATAGTGCAGGCTGACCTGAGCGCTGAACCGGTAGGCCCAGGCCGCCAACAGTTGCTGTACTTCGTCGATGCGCGCCGGATCGGCCTCGACACAGGTGAAGCCGTCAGCCAGGGCGCGGGCGGCAGTCAGCGTCTGGCCGGCGCGCAGCCCCAGGTCGGCGGCCGCCGCATTGACCGCCTGCAACACCCGTCGTTGCGCTGGGCCGCCAAGCAGTACCAGCGGCGAATCGGCGTCGTCACGCCCGCGCTGAACGGTGTCCAGCGCCAGCTGCGGCAGCAGGATGCAGGCCCAGAGCATGGCGCATCAGCCTCGTCCGGGAGCGGCGATGGGCGTGGCCGGCACCAGGCCGCCACGGCACTTGAGCACTCGCCACTGTGCCGGACGCGTATCGATGGCGATACGCAAAGCCGCAGGCGACGGGTTGTGCGCCGCCTGCTGGGGTCGGCAGGCGAAGGCCAGCGCCTCACCGGTTTCAGCGGCGACTTGCAAGCGGCGCAATGAGCGGTCATCGGCGCGCTCCGGCCAGCACAGCACCGCCGCACAACTGCCAGAGCGCAGGCACTGCTCGGCAGCCCACAGGGCCTCGTCTGGCTCGGCCGCGACCTGCGCCAGCCAGCGCAGATCGACGCCTGCCGCCTGCCAGGCCGGCGCGTAGGGAATGAACGGCGGCGCTACCAGCACCACCCGCCCACCCTCGCCGCTCAGCCGGGCGAGGGTCGGCCAGAGCAACTGCAGTTCACCGCAACCGGGGCTGGCCAGCAGCAACTCGCTGAGCGCCGCCGATGGCCAGCCCCCTTCAGGCAGGCGCTCGTCCAGCGCGGCATGACCGGTGGGCTGCAAGCCGAGCGGGCGTGCCTGGACCTGCCGCCCACGCCAGATTCGGCGCTGGTCGAGCAGCCCATCGAGATCGACTACCGCGCCCATCAGTCACGCCTCAGCAGGCCGCAGAACACACCTTCGATGCAGAAGTCGTGCTCGGGGCCCACGTCGATGGGGGCATAGGCCGGGTTGCGTGGCAGCAGCCGATAGCCACCCGCCACCCGTTGCAGGCGCTTGATGGTGACCTCGCCATCGAGCCGCGCAACGACGATCTGCCCGTCGCGGGCATCGCCCTGCTGGAGAATGCCAACCAGATCGCCGTCGAGGATACCGTCGCCGATCATCGAATCGCCGCGCACCTTGAGCAGGTAGTCGGGCGTGCGGCGGAACAGGCTGGGGTCGATCAGCAATTGTTCGTGGATGCCCAGGTCCGGACCGATCGGCGCACCGGCGGCGACCCGGCCAAGCACCGGAATCTCGAGGATTTCCGGTCGGCGCAGCGGTTCGGCCAGGCGAATGCCCCGCGCCTGGTTAGGCGTGACCTCGATGTAACCACCCTCATGCAGGGCAGTGATGTGCTTGCGCGCCACGCTGCGCGAGGCGAAACCGAAGCGCTCGGCGATATCGGCCAGGCTCGGCGGCTGGCCGTGGTCGGCGATGCGCTCGCGGATGAATTCGAGAATGGCGCGGCGTTTGGGGGATAATTTGTCCATGGAGCACATTTGTACTCTTTTCCGAAAACACTGAACAGCCCCCTTCGTCGCCGAGTTTGGCTATGATGGCTGCTGAATTGTTTCTTCACTGCCAGGATGCCCGATGCTGACCGCCCTGCTGTTCGACCTCGATGGGACCCTCACCGACACCGACACCCTGCACCTGCAGGCGTTTCGCAAGCTGCTGCACGATTACGACGGCCGCGAACTGACCCAGGAGCAATTCAACGCCCAGGTCAGCGGCCGCTCCAATGGCCTGCTGTTCAAGGAGCTGTTCCCCCAGGCCGATGCCGCCGAGTGCAAGAACCTGGCCGACCGCAAGGAGGCGCTGTTCCGCGAAATGTCGCCCACGCTCGAGCCGATGCCGGGCCTGCTGCGCCTGCTGGAGCACGCCGAGCGCCATGGCATCGGCATGTGCGTGGTGACCAATGCCCCGCGGCTGAACGCCGAGCACATGCTGGGGGCCATGGGCCTGGGCGAGCGCTTCGAGCATGTGCTGGTGGCCGACGAACTGGCCCGGCCCAAGCCCGACCCACTGCCCTACCTCACCGGCCTCCAGCGCCTGGAAGCCAAGGCCGCGCAGGCACTGGCCTTCGAAGACTCGCTGCCCGGCGTGAAGGCGGCGGTCGACGCCGGGATCTTCACCGTGGCCCTGGCCACCACCCAGCCGGCCGAGCGCCTGCTGCAGGCCGGCGCGCAACTGGTGATCGAGGATTACAACGACCCACGGCTGTGGGCGTTGATCGAACAGATGCAGGCTTGGCTCTCGCCTCGGTAGGCGCGGCGGTTCGCCGCTGCGACGTGTTCCGCGCCTACCGAAGGGTGGGTCAAGCCCGCCGCGCAACCATCAGGAAGATCACCAGCGCCAGCCCCGGCAATACCGCGCCCACCAGCGCCACGCCATTCCAGCCATAACCCGCATACAAGGCACTGGCCACTGCCGAACCCAGAGCACCGCCGATGAAGATGCTGGTCATGTACACGGCATTGAGCCGCCCGCGGCTGGCTGGGTCCAGGGCGTACACCTCACGCTGGCCGATCACCATGTTCATCTGCACGGCGAAGTCCAGCAGCACCCCGGTCAACCCCAGGCCGATCACGCTGTAGCCCGGCGCGCTCAGCCCGAACAGCAGCGACAACGGCGCCAGCACCAGGGCCAGCAACGACGCCTGGCGCGCATGCCCGGCATCGGCAAGGCGCCCGGCAATCGGGGCCGCAATGGCGCCCACCGCGCCCACCAATGCGAACAACGCGATCTGGCTCTGCGACAGGCCATGCTCGGTTGCCAGCGCCAGCGGCACGGCGGTCCAGTACAGGCTGAACGTCGCGAACATCAAGCCTTGATACAGCGAGCGCTGGCGCAGCAACGGGTAGCGCCGCAGCAGCCCGCCCAGCGAGGCCATCAACTCGACGTAGCTGGCCTTGTGCTCCAGCACACGCCGCGGCAGGGTCACGGCCAGCAGCACGACGATTGCCGCCATCAGCACCGCCGCCCCCAGGAACACGGCACGCCAGCCGAAGTGATCGGCCACCAGGCTCGACAAGGGCCGCGCCAGCAGGATGCCCAACAGCAGGCCACCCATGATGTTGCCCACCACCCGGCCACGCTGTTGCTCCGGTGACAGATGCGCAGCCAGTGGGATCAGCATCTGCACCGCCACCGAACTGAAGCCGATCAGCAAGGCATAACCGAGAAACAGCTCACCTTGGCCGTGCCCACTGCTGCCCGCCAGGAGCAGGCTGGCGCAGGACAGCACAGCCGTGGCGATCATCAGCCGACGGTTCTCCACCAGGTCGGCCAACGGCACCAGCAACAGCAGCCCCAGGGCGTAGCCCAGCTGGGTGAGCGAGACGATCAGGCTGGCACGCTCGGTGGACAGCCCAAGGTCCGGCGCGATCAGGCCGACGATGGGTTGGGCGTAGTAGATGTTGGCAACGATGGCACCACAGCAGAACGCCAGCAGCGTCACCAGGCCTCGGCTCAGTGACGTGCCGGATGTAGAGGATGTCGCTAAAGAAGCACTCATTTCAGATTATTCACACATGGCAAGACATGCCACGCACCTTAGCGGCCAGGGCCTGCGGAGGGAATCGGAGCGCAACGCAAAGCGGCTTTGCGCCAGGCGCAACGCCACCACGCTCAGGGCCTGAGCAACGACTCGCAGAACTCGATGAACGCCGTTACCCGCCGCGACCAGCGATGGTTGGGCAGGTACAGGGCGTTGATATTGCAACTGGCAGCGATCGGATTGGCCTGCCAGCCCGGGAACAACCGCACCAGACGCCCGGCAGCGACATCGTCGCGCACCAGCCAGTCTGCCAGCAGGCTGACGCCACTGCCCGCCACCGCCGCCTCGCGCAGCAAGTCGGAGTTGGCGCAGCGCAAGGGCCCGGCCACATCCACCTCGATCAGCTCGTCTCCTTGGCGCAGTTGCCAAGGTCGCCCCAGGCCGCTATAGCGAAAGCGCAAACAGGCATGCTCGCTCAACTGCGCGGGGTGTTCGAGCGCAGCATGGCTGGCCAGGTAATCCGGGCTGGCCACCAGCCAGCGTTCAAAAGTGCCCAGGGTGCGACTGACCAGCTCGTCGCTCGGCGCCGGATCACCCAGGCGAATGGACAGGTCGTAGCGCCCGTCGAGCAAATCGTCGAAGCGGTCGCTCAGGTCGATATCCAGCTCCAGCGAGGGGTAGCGGGCCATGAAGCGGCCCAGGTGCGGCGCAATCATCCGCCGCCCGAACTCCACCGGCAGGCACAGGCGTAGCACGCCCACCGGTTCCTGCCCGCGATCGGCGACGCTGGCATCGGCCTCGGCCAAGGCCGCGACGATAGCGCGGGCGCGCTGGTAGTAGCCGACACCCGCCTCGGTCAGGCTGACCTGCCGGGTCGAGCGGTTGAGCAGGCTGGTACCCAGCTCGCTTTCCAACGCATCGACCAGGCGTGTCACCGACGAGGTCGCGACCCCGAGCCGTCGGCCGGCAGCGGAAAAGCCCTGGGCTTCAACAGTCGCCATGAACATCTTGATGGCCAGCAGCTTGTCCATTGGCGTGATTCCTTGCGTAGCTCCGTGCGGAAAATCCCGGAACCTTCCTACAATCACCGTCCGGAATCAAGAAAGGCAAACGTCCATGCCCGATAACCTGTTCAGCCCCCTGCCCCCGCTCGATCCTGCGGCCGCCGAGCAATTCGACGAACTGCTGCGCCGCCCAGGGCTGCGCATCGAGCGCATCGTCTCCAGCGGCCAATGCAGCCCGCCCGATTTCTGGTACGACCAGGCCGAAGGCGAGTGGGTGGTGGTTCTCACCGGCAGCGCCGGGTTACGCCTGGAGCACGAAAGCGAAACGCGGGTACTGAAGGCAGGCGACCACCTGGATATCCCGCCGCATTGCCGACACCGCGTGGAGTGGACGCAGGCCGATGCGACGACGGTCTGGCTGGCAGTGTTCTACACAGCCCATACGCGCTAGAGCTGCTTGAGCGCGATGTCTCCTGCCCCACCCTTGCCATCACGCCGCTCGCTCATCCAGTCATTGACCTTCTGCCCGAACTCGGCCGGCGCCTTGCGCCCGAAGCGCCGCGCCAGGTCGAGGATGGTCTGCTGGGCCAGTGCCTCTTCCATACGTTTCTGCGCGCTGAGCATCACCGCATGGATGGCACAGGTGCCCTCGGTGGCCCAGCCGGGCGCTGCACCGTCGAACAGCGAGCAGCGCTCGCGGATCTCGCGGCAATCGAAGATCTTCTTCGGCCCATCGATGGCGTTGACGATATCCAGCACGGTGATTTCGTCCGAAGGCCGGGCCAGGCGAAAACCGCCACGCACGCCTTCAGTGGCCGCCACCAGCCCGGCACGCGCCAGCTTGGTGAAGACCTTGGCCAGGTATTCCTGCGGCACCCCTTGCAGTTCGGCGAGATCGCGCACGCTGGACTCGCGGCTATCGCCGCGCTCGTCGATGAGGAACAGCAGGCAGTGAATGCCGTACTCGACGCCCGCGCTGTATAACGACATGTCAATCTCCGACCAAATTTGTCGCAAATAGTACGCCCTTCTCCAGGAACTGGCAAAGCCATCGGCCACCATCGGTCGCCTGCCTATTTTCCTCAATCACCCAGAACCCTTGATTTATCGCTGCTCCACCTGCAAAGCGAGGGCTGCCTGCGACTGCCCGCTAAAAAAAAGCTTGTCGTTTTAAACTACGACCAATAGAGTCGTAGTTATTCAGCAAGCGCAGCAACGCACGCCGAACCTCGACCCAAACCCCTTCGACCCTCTCGCGGAGCCTGTCCATGAACCCACACATCCTGATCATCGGTGCCGGTTTTGCCGGCGTCTGGAGCGCCCTGAGCGCCGCCCGCCTGCTCGACCTCGCCAAGCGTGGCGACATCCACATCAGCGTGCTCGCGCCGCAGGCCGAACTGCGCATCCGCCCGCGCTTCTACGAAGCAGATGTGCACACGATGAAAGCGCCGCTTGGCGAGCTGTTCGAGGCTGTAGGGGTGAATTTCATCCAGGGCCATGTCCAATCCATCGATGCCGACGCACGCTCGGTCACCTATATCGACGCCAATGGCCAGACCCGCCAACTGGGTTACGAGCGCCTGGTACTGGCCGCCGGCAGCCAGGTTGCCCGCCCTGCCGTACCGGGTCTGGATCAGCACAGCTTCGATGTCGACCAGATGGAGTCGGCGGTCAAGCTGGAGCAACACCTGACCGACCTCGCCAGCCTGCCGGCCTCCCCGGCCCGCAACACCGTGGTGGTGTGCGGCGGCGGTTTCACCGGCATCGAGACCGCCACCGAAATGCCTGCCCGCTTGCGCGCAGTACTCGGCGAGCAGGCCAATATCCGCGTGATCGTGATTGATCGCGGCGCACAGGTCGGTGCAGCCCTGGGTGCCGGCATCACCCCAGCCATCGTTGCCGCCTCACAGCACGCCGGCGTGCAATGGCTCACCAATGCTTCGGTGATCGCGGTGGATGCCGGTGGCGTGACCCTGGACAACGGCGAGTACATCGCCAGCAAGACGGTGATCTGGACCGCAGGCGTCAAGGCCAGCCCGCTGACCGCGCAGATCGCCGGCGAACGTGATGCCCAGGGTCGCCTGCGCGTCGACGAGCACCTCAAGGTCATCGGCCAGCAGCATATCTACGCCACCGGCGACGTGGCCTGGGCCGCAGTCGATGACCTGGGCAACCACGCGCTGATGACCTGCCAGCACGCCATCCCCATGGGCCGTCACTCGGGCAACAATGCCATGGCCGACCTGCTCGGCGAGGCGCCGGTGGTGTATCGCCAGCCCAAGTACGTCACCTGCCTCGATCTGGGCGACTGGGGCGCGGCCTTCAGCGAAGGTTGGGAACGTGAACTGAAGCTGCAGGGCGATGAAGGCAAGCAGCTCAAGCGCCAGATCAACTCGGTGTGGATCTACCCGCCAGAGGCTGATCGCAGCAAGGCCCTGGCCGCTGCCGATCCAATGATCGCCATCGTTTAAGCGAATAAACCTGACAGATCCGTCAAAAAATGACGGATCTGTTTGTACGTGTAGTTACATTGAATGACTGGTCAATAATAGTGGCACCGTGGCATTATTGACGTCAAAAAACCTACTAAAGTTAAGGATATTGTACTTTCCCGCAGCGCACCGAGACGCCTGGCCCCTTTCGCCGGTTCCGGCACCACGACCCAGCGCTTGACGCCTGCACGCCACATTCAAGGAGTAGCTCCATGCACTTAAGGAATATGAAGATTGGTATCCGGGCAGCCAGCGTATTTACGCTGCTGGGCGTCCTGGTGCTGGTCATGGGTCTGATATCGCTGTACGAAACCCGGCGCATGGACAGCGCCACCGATGAGATCCGCGTCACCTGGATGCCGGCGATCATTGCCCTGAACGAGGTCAGCACCAATCTCGGCCGCGCCCGCGCCATGACCCTGCGCAGCGTGATCGAGGAAGATCCCGCCGTCCGCCAGACCACCCTCGGCCGCATCGGCGAGATCAATACTTCGCTCGAAGCAGGCATCAAAACCTACGAATCGACCATCATCGAAAAGGACGACCGCGCCCTGTTCGATAACTTCGTCTCTCTCACCCAGCGCTACCACGGTCTGCAGAAGTCGATCCGCGATGCCGCGGCCAATGGCGACATTGCCGAGGCCAGGCGCCTGGTCAACGGCCCGCTGGCCGAGTACGCCGACTCGATGATGAAAGCGCTCGGCACCCTGATCCAGTACAACTCCGACGGTGCCGACAAAGCCTCGCAGCGCAGCAGTGACGCCTATGAAGAAGCCTTTGCCCTGATCGTGCTGTCGCTGGTGGTGATCATCCTCGCGCTGGTGGCCATCGCCGTGCTGCTGACCCGCAGCATCGTCGTACCGTTGGCCGAAGCCGTGAGCGTTGCCGAGCGCGTGGCCACCGGCGACCTGACCCAGGAAATCCGCATCGTCGGTCGTGACGAGCCGGCGCTGCTGCTACGGGCCCTGAGCCGCATGCAGGAAAGCCTGCGCGACACCATCCGCAAGATCGCAGCCTCGTCCGACCAGTTGGCCTCGGCGTCCGAAGAGCTGCACACCGTCACCGAAGACACCAGCCGCGGCCTGCACCAGCAAAGCGCGGAGATCGACCAGGCCGCCACTGCGGTCAACCAGATGACCGCTGCGGTGGAGGAAGTGGCCAACAACGCCGTCAGCACCGCCGACGCCTCCAGGGGCGCCGACCAGACCACCCGCGATGGCCGCGACCAGGTCAACCAGGCGCTGAGCTCGATCCAGCAACTGGTCGAGGACGTCACCGGCACCTCCAGCGAGATCGAACAACTGGCCACCAGCGCCAACGAAATCAGCCGCGTGCTCGATGTGATCGGCTCGATCGCCGGGCAAACCAACCTGCTGGCGCTCAACGCCGCCATCGAAGCGGCGCGGGCCGGTGAAGCCGGACGTGGCTTTGCCGTGGTCGCCGATGAAGTGCGGGCGCTGGCCCATCGGACCCAGCAGTCCACGGCCGAGATCGAGCAGATGATCGGGGGTATCCAGACCGGCACCGAGCGCGCCGTGGGTTCGATGCACAGCAGCCAGGGCCGTGCCAGCGGCACCCTGGAGATCGCCGAGGCCGCAGGTCAGGCACTGGAGCTGATTGCCGAGGCGATCGCCGCGATCAACCAGCGCAACCTGGTGATCGCCAGCGCGTCCGAAGAGCAGGCCCAGGTGGCGCGTGAGGTAGACCGCAACCTGGTGAACATCCGTGACCTGGCGATGCAGACCTCTGCGGGAGCCAACCAGACCAGCGCCGCGGCGCAGGATCTCTCGCGCCTGGCGGTGGAATTGAACGGGATGGTGGCGCAGTTCAAGGTGTGAACTGAAACACCGAGGGCCGCTTTGCGGCCCTCTTGCACATCAACTAGTCGCTCACACCTAGCGCACGCCCCGCCTTCAGCGCCTTGCCGCGAGTGGCCAGGCAATAATAGAGCGGCACCGTCACCAGCAACCCGAACAGCCACGACAGGTCGGCGCCTTCGACGATGTTCGAATACGGCCCCACATACAGCGCCGTATTGGCGAACGGCAGTTGCACCAGGATCCCGCATACATAGGCAACGATGGCGTGGTGGTTGAAGCGACCGTAGATGCCGCCATCGGCGCGGAAGAACGAGGCGATGTCGTATTCGCCCTTCTTGATCAGGTAGAAGTCGACCAGGTTGATCGACGCCCAGGGCACCAGCACCAGCAGCAGTGCCAGGATCAGGCCGATGAACTGGCCGATGAACCCCGCCGAGGCATTCAGCGCCACCAGCCCGCACCCGAACAGGATCACCGACGCCAGCACTACCCGCACCCGCACGCTCGGCGTCCAGTGAGCGACGAACGTCTGGATCGCGGTAACGATCGACAGCACCGCGCCATACAGATTCAGCGCGTTGTGGCTGATGATGTTGAGCAGGAACAGCACCATCAGGATCGGTCCCAACCAGCCGGTGGCCTGCTTGACCGCATCCATCGCATCGGTGCCTTCCGGCACGCACAACACCGCCACCGCCCCGAAGCTGAAGCACAGGATGGTGCCCAGGGTCGCGCCGAAATAGGTCGCCCAGAACGGCTTGGCGATACCGATCTCGCGCGGCAGGTAGCGCGAATAGTCCGAGGTGTAGGGCGAGAAGCTGATCTGCCAGATGGTGCCCAGCGACACCGTGGCGATGAAGCCCGACAGGTTGAAGGCCCCGCGACTGAAGAAGTCGGCTGGCAGCTCCTGGGCGAACATCATGATGAAGCCGGCCAGCAGCGCCGAGCCCATCACCCAGGTACCGATGCGGTTCAGGCTATGGATGAAGCGATAGCCGATCACGCCAATGGCCGTGGCGCTCAGGGCACCGATGACGATGGCCGTGGGCATCGGCACGCTCGGAGCGATGCCGTGGATCGACTTGCCCGCCAGGACGATGTTGGAAATGAAGAAGCCGACATAGATCAGCGCGGTGAAGAACACGATCAGCAATGCGCCGTAGCGCCCGAACTGGCCGCGGCTCTGCACCATCTGCGGAATGCCCAGCTGCGGTCCCTGCGCAGAGGCCAGGGCGATGACGATCCCGCCCAGCAGATGCCCCATCACGATGGCGACCAGGCCCCACAGCAGGTTCAGGTGGAACACCTGGACCACCATCGCGCCGGTGACGATCGGCAGTGGCGCGATATTGGTACTGAACCAGAGGGTGAAGAGGTCGCGCGCCTTCCCGTGGCGCTCGGAGGGGGGAACATGATCGACCGTGTGATTCTCGACAAACTGGTGTTGCGACGACGGTTGGGACATAGGATTTCAGCTCGAAAGGATCATTTTTATCTTTGTATGGAAACCGCTCGGGGCGGCCTCTCAGCTGAAGACCATATTATGGTATTCCAAACTTTTGACAACACTGCGCTGTGCTTTTTCAGCGCATCTGATCTGCCTTGTGCGCCACTGTGGCGCAGGGCTCCAGTAATCAAGACCAATGAATACGGGGCTTTTACCGTTCATCGTGTGTTCCCGGGCGCAGAAAATTCTGCTTGCAATATAGGTATTACGGTATACCATCAGACACATCAACGATAAAAAACGCGGACCACCGCACGCCCCTTAGAGGTACACGCCATGATCGACGCAACCGTCTACAAGCACGTCCTGGGCTCCTTCCCGTCCGGCGTCACGGTCATCACCACCCTGGACGACGACGGCTCGGTCGTCGGCCTCACTGCCAGCGCCTTTTCTTCCCTGTCCATGGACCCGCCGCTGGTGCTGTTCTGCCCCAACTACAGCTCCGACTCCTATCCTGTACTGATCAAGCAAAAGCGCTTCGCCATCCACTTGCTGTCCGGCGAGCAGCAGGCCGAAGCCTATGCATTCGCCAAAAAAGGCAAGGACAAGGCCAGCGGTATCGAGTGGGCCCTGAGCGAGCTGGGCAACCCGCTGCTGGCCGGTGCCACCGCGATCATCGAGTGCGAGCTGTGGCGCGAGTACGAAGGTGGCGATCACGCCATCATGGTCGGCAAGGTACACAACCTGATCGTGCCTGAGGACGCCCCACGACCGATGGTCTACTGCCGCGGCAAAATGGCCAGCCTGCCCGCCTTCGCCTGATACCTGCAGTTCGACGCAAGACTCTGTGGGAGCGGGCTCGTCCCGCGATCACTGGCAAAGCCGGTGTCATTCAGGACGCGGCCTGTTTCCCTGTGCCGCGCCGTCCCCACATCGACCACAACAAGCTCCGAGGAAAGCCCCATGAAGTTTTCGCTGTTCGTACACATGGAACGTTGGGATGACCAGGTCAGCCACCGCCAGCTGTTCGAAGACCTGACCGAACTGACCCTGATGGCCGAGCACGGCGGTTTCAGCACCGTATGGATCGGCGAACACCACGCCATGGAATACACCATCTCGCCTAGCCCCATGCCGCTGCTGGCCTACCTGGCTGCCCGTACCGAGACCATCCGCCTGGGCGCCGGCACTATCATCGCGCCGTTCTGGAATCCGATCCGCGTAGCTGGCGAATGCGCCCTGCTCGATGTGATCAGCAACGGCCGCATGGAAGTGGGCCTGGCCCGCGGCGCCTACCAGTTCGAGTTCGACCGCATGGCCGGTGGCATGCCCGCCACCGACGGCGGCAAGGCCCTGCGCGAGATGGTCCCGGCGGTCCGCGCCCTGTGGCAGGGCGACTACGCCCACGAAGGCGAGGTGTACAACTTCCCCACCTCCACCAGCGTACCCAAGCCTGTGCAGCACGGTATGCCACCGATGTGGATCGCCGCCCGCGACCCGGACTCGCACAACTTTGCGGTCAAGCATGGCTGCAATGTCATGGTCACCCCACTGATGAAGGGTGACGAAGAGGTGCTGGACCTGAAGAACAAGTTCCAGGCCGCGTTGGACAACAACCCTGAAGTGCCGCGCCCGCAACTGATGGTGTTGCGCCACACCCACGTGCACAGCCCGGCCGAGCCCGATGGCTGGAAGATCGGCGCCCAGGCGATCTCGCGCTTCTATCGCACCTTCGATGCCTGGTTCGGCAACAAGACCACCCCGGTCAATGGCTTCCTGGAGCCCAGCCCCGAGTCCAAGTTCGCCGAGGTACCGGCCTTCGCGCTGGAAAACATCCGCAAGAACACCATGATCGGCACCCCCGAAGAAATCATTGCGCGCATCAAGTACTACCAGGAACTTGGCGTCGACGAATTCAGCTTCTGGTGTGACAACAGCCTGCCGCACGCAGAAAAACGCAAATCGCTGGAACTGTTCATCAAGGAAGTGGTGCCAGCGTTTGCCTGATCGGTAGCCCGCTGCACCTGCCCGCTTTCATGACCTGTGAGAGCGGGCATTTTTTTGGCTGCAGTTTGCCTGCGCCTACCCACCAGAAAATCAATACAGACACCCGAGAAAACCCCGGTACAGCGCACCTTTCGTCCCCCCGCAGGAGAAATTTCCCGTCCCCTCTTGCACATCAAATATTATGGTATACCATCAGACAACAAGAACTGATAACCCTCACCAGGAGCCCTCCATGAGTTTCGAAATCCGCAAGATCGTCACCTACTCCGAAGAAACCCGCATCGAAGGCGGCAAGGCCACCGACAAACCAGTGACCATGGTCGGCCTGGCCGTGGTGATCAAGAACCCATGGGCTGGCCGTGGTTTTGTCGAAGACCTCAAGCCGGAAATCCGCGCCAACTGCTCCGAACTGGGTGCGCTGATGGTCGAGCGCCTGACCGCCGCCATCGGCGGTGCCGACAAGATCGAGGCATACGGCAAGGCAGCGGTGGTCGGTGCCGAGGGTGAGATCGAGCACGCGTCGGCGGTGATCCACACCCTGCGCTTTGGCAACCACTACCGTGAAGCGGTCCAGGCCAAGAGCTACCTGAGCTTCACCAACAAGCGCGGCGGCCCGGGCACCTCGATCCAGATCCCGATGATGCAGAAGGACGACGAAGGCCTGCGCTCGCACTACATCACCCTGGAAATGCAGATCGAAGACGCCCCGCGCGCCGACGAGATCGTCGTGGTCCTGGGCGCCTCCGACGGCGGCCGCCTGCACCCGCGTATCGGCAACCGCTACATCGACCTGGAAGAACTGGCTGCCGAGAAAGCCAACGCTCAATAACAATAAGCAGACGGGCCGGAGCCAAGCGTCACGGCACCGGCCTTTCAAGGAGCGCCATCCATGATTCAGCCTGTCGCTGAACGTACACCTGCCGGGACCAGCTACCTGAGCCTCGGCCAGGGCCAACCCGTGGTGCTGATCCACGGCGTGGGCCTGAACAAGGAAATGTGGGGTGGCCAGTTCGTCGGCCTGTCCACCGACTACCGGGTCATTGCCTACGACATGCTCGGCCATGGCCAGAGCGCGCTGCCCGCGCCGGACACCGACCTGCAAGGCTACGCCACCCAGCTCGCCGAACTGCTCGACCACCTGCAGATCCCCCAGGCCACCGTCATCGGCTTCTCCATGGGCGGCCTGGTCGCCCGCGCCTTCGCCCTGCACTACCCGCAGCGGCTGTCGGCCCTGGTCGTGCTCAACAGCGTGTTCAACCGCAGCCCCGAGCAGAGCGCCGGTGTCATCGCCCGCGCCGCGCAGGCTGCCGAGCTTGGCCCGGACGCCAACGTCGACGCGGCGCTGGACCGCTGGTTCAGCCGCGAGTACAAAGCGGCCAACCCGGCCCAGGTCGCGGCCATCCGCCAGGTGCTGGCCAGCAACGACCCCCAGGGTTACCACACCACCTATTCGCTGTTCGCCACCCAGGACATGTACCGCGAAGCGGACCTGGGCAGCATCCAGGTGCCAACGCTGATCGCCACCGGCGAACTCGATTCCGGCTCCACCCCGGCCATGACCCGCCAGCTCGCCGCGCGCATTCCCGGCGCCCGCAGCGTGGTCCTGGCCGAACAACGGCATATGATGCCCGTTGAGGCTCCGCGCGAAGTCAATCGCATGCTGCTGGACTTCCTGAGCCAAGCCCGCACCCTCACCGAATCCGCCAAGGGGATAGTTGCATGACCCTCGTTCGTTTCCAGATGTGCATCGACGGCCAATGGCGCGATGCCCAGAGCGGCAAGACCTTCGACAGCCTCGACCCGGCCACCGCCCAGGCCTGGGCGCAACTGCCCGATGCCGGCGAGCAGGACGTCGAGCTGGCGGTACAGGCCGCCCAGCGCGCCTTCGACAGCAAGGCCTGGCGCGGGCTCACCGCCACCGCACGGGGCAAGCTGCTGCGCCGCCTGGGTGACCTGATCGCCGAGAACAAGGAGCACCTGGCCCAGCTCGAAAGCCGCGACAACGGCAAGCTGATCCGCGAGACCCGCGGCCAGGTCGGCTACCTGCCGGAATTCTTCCACTACACCGCAGGCCTTGCCGACAAGCTCGAAGGCGGCACCCTGCCGCTGGACAAGCCCGACCTGTTCGCCTACACCGTGCACGAGCCCATCGGTGTGGTGGCTGGCATCATTCCGTGGAACAGCCCGCTGTACCTGACCGCGATCAAGCTCGCCCCGGCCCTGGCCGCTGGCAACACCATCGTGCTCAAACCCTCGGAGCATGCGTCGGCCACTATCCTGGAGCTGGCCCGCCTGGCGCTGGAAGCCGGTTTCCCGGCCGGCGTGGTCAACGTCGTCACCGGTTACGGCCCAAGCACCGGCGCGGCGCTCACCCGTCATCCACTGGTGCGCAAGATCGCCTTCACCGGCGGCGCCGCCACTGCCCGCCATGTGGTGCGCAGCAGCGCCGAGAACTTCGCCAAGCTGTCGCTGGAGCTGGGCGGCAAGTCGCCGAACATCATCTTCGCCGACGCCGACCTGGACAGCGCCATCAACGGCGCGGTGGCCGGTATCTACGCCGCCTCCGGGCAAAGCTGCGTGGCCGGTTCGCGCCTGCTGGTGCAGGACGAGATCTTCGACGAATTCGTCGAGCGCCTGATCGAGCGGGCCAAGCGCATCCGCATCGGTAACCCGCAGGACGACGCCAGCGAAATGGGCCCGATGGCCACCGCCCAGCAACTGGCCGTGGTCGAAGGTCTGGTCGCTGCGGCCAAGGCCGAGGGCGCCAAGCTGCGCCTGGGTGGCAAGCGCGCCGAAGTCGAGGGCGACGGCTGGTTCTACGAGCCGACCCTGTTCGAGTGCGACAGCAACACGATGACCATCATGCAGGAAGAGGTGTTCGGCCCGGTCGCCGCAGTGATCCGCTTCAAGACCGAGGAAGAGGCGCTGGCCATGGCCAACGACTCGCAGTTCGGCCTTGCCGCCGGCATCTGGACTCGCGACCTGGGCCGCGCCCATCGCCTGGCGCGCGACGTGCGCTCGGGAATCATCTGGGTCAACACTTACCGCGCAGTCTCGGCCATGGCGCCGATCGGCGGCTTCAAGAACAGCGGCTACGGCCGCGAGAGCGGCATCGATTCGGTGCTGGCCTATACCGAGCTGAAGACCGTGTGGATCAACCTGTCCACCGCGCCAATGCCCGATCCGTTTGTGATGCGTTGAGAAGGAGCACGAGATGATCGAACCTGGCATCTATAAAGACGTGATGGGCTCCTTCCCGTCCGGCGTGACTGTGGTCACCACGCTCGATGGCGATGGCGGAATCGTCGGCATTACCGCCAGCGCCTTCAGCGCGCTGTCGATCGAGCCGGCGCTGGTGCTGTTCTGCCCCAACTACGCCTCCGACACCTACCCGATCCTGCGCGACAGCAAGCAGTTCGCCATTCACCTGCTGTCGGCCGACCAGACCGCCGAGGCCTATGCCTTTGCGGGTAAAGGCAAGGACAAGGCCAAAGGCATCGACTGGCACCTGAGCGAGCTGGGCAACCCGCTGCTGGCCAAGGCCACGGCGATCATCGAGTGCGAGTTGTGGCGCGAGTACGACGGCGGCGATCACGCGATCATCGTCGGGGCGGTGAAAAACCTGGTGCTGCCGGCCGAGCCGGTGACACCGATGGTCTATCACAAGGGCAAGCTTGGCGCCCTGCCCCCCTTGGGCTGATACAACCCATGATCGGTGTTGGCTTCTTCGCGGGTGAACCCGCTCCCACAGGTACTCCACAGGCCTCTGTATCTGTGCGATCCCTGTGGGAGCGGGTTCACCCGCGAAGAAACCCACACCGATGTCCCTGTTTTTAGGGGCCGCGCTAATCGTCTCACCCTCGGTTGCGGCCCCTGTTTTCATTCGGAGCACTGCAATGAGCAATGAAAAGTACGAGAAGGGCCTGCAGATCCGCACCCAGGTGCTGGGCGAGGACTACGTCAACCGCTCCATCCAGAACGCCGACGACTTCACCAAGCCGCTCCAGGAACTGGTCACCGAGTATTGCTGGGGTCATGTCTGGGGCCGTGACGGCTTATCGCTCAAAGAGCGCAGCATGATAAACTTGGCGATGATTTCCGCCCTCAACCGGCCCCACGAGCTCAAGCTGCATATCCGCGGCGCCTTGCGCAACGGCCTGAGCCGTGAACAGATTCGCGAAATCCTGCTCCAGGTCGGCATTTATTGCGGCGTGCCCGCGGCGGTGGACAGCTTCCGCCTGGCCCGCGAAGCGTTCGCCGAAGCCGATGCGGAGCCAACCCGTTAACAGCGGGCTGTTCGAACCACTGCAAGGAGCGCCTGGGTTCGGGGCACTCCGACGTTGGCGCAACAGCCTCATAAAGAGCGCACCTGATGAAACGCCAGCCACTCGACGACAGCTTCAAGGTCAACCGCAACCCCGTCACGCTCCGCGAAATCGTGCTCGACAAGCTGCGCGGGGCGATCATGAACTTCCACCTGCTGCCGGGCGACCGTCTGGTCGAACGCGACCTGTGCGACCGTCTCGGCGTCAGCCGCACCTCGGTGCGTGAAGCCCTGCGCCACCTCGAGTCCGAGGGCCTGGTGGAGTTCGCCGATGCCAAGGGCCCGCGCGTGGCCATCATCACCCTGGAAGACGCCCGCGACATCTACGAGCTGCGCTGCGTGCTCGAAGGCCTGATCGTCCAACTGTTCACCCTCAACGCCAAAGCCAAGGACATCCGCGCCCTGGAGCGCGCCCTGGACGTGAACCGCGAGGCGCTGGAGGAAGGCGAGCTGCAGCAGGTGCTCGATTCGGTACAGGGCTTCTACGACGTGCTGCTCGAAGGCTCCGGCAACCACGTCGCCGCTACCCAGCTGCGTCAGTTGCAGGCACGTATCAGCTACCTGCGCGCCACCTCGGTCTCGCAGGAAAACCGCCGCGGCGCCAGCAACCGTGAAATGGAGAAGATGGTCGAGGCGATCAAGAGCGGCGACCCGCTGGCCGCTCACCAGGCCTCGGTCGACCATGTACGCGCCGCCGCCAAGGTGGCACTGGACTACCTGCGCCAGAAGCAGGACGACAATGCCAAGGTCCGCGACATGGTCGAGCCCCTGGCGCTGAAGGATCCACGCATTTAACCCCCCACAGGCCACCGATCATGCCCAACGCCCCGCGCTACTGCCCGCAATGCACCACGGCACTGGACCGGGGCGTTCCCACCGGCGACACCCACGAGCGCCTGCACTGCCCCGCCTGCGGCTACATCCACTACATCAACCCGAAGATCATCGCCGGCTGCATCATCGAACGCGACGGCAAGTACCTGCTGTGCCAGCGCGCCATCCCGCCACGTCCCGGTACCTGGACCCTGCCCGCAGGCTTCATGGAGGCCGGCGAAACCACCGAGCAGGCGGCGCTGCGCGAGGTCTGGGAAGAAACCGGCGTGCGCGCTGACATCATCTCGCCGTATTCGATCTTCAGCGTGCCGAAGATCAGCGAGGTGTACATCATCTTCCGCGCCATCGCCACCCAGGAGACCGGCCAGTTCGGCCCCGAGACTCTCGACTACCGCTTCTTCGCGCCCGAGGACATTCCCTGGGACGCGATCTACTACCCCGCGATCCGCCAGATCCTCGAGCGCTACATCCTCGAACGCCAGGCCGGGGTGTATGGCATCTACATGGGCAATGACGACACCGGCAAGGTGCATTTCATGCGCTGAATAGCGCCCGTCCCTCAACACGGCCGACCCTGTCTCACAAATCGCTCGCCAGCCCGACATTCTCGGTGCACCCTATCCCCTCCACGCAAACGAAACGGCAAACCTCATGGCGAAATGGCTGGATGGCGGCGGGCTAATGGCCGAACGCATCCGCAATCACGACTGGGCGAAAACGCCCCTGGGCGCAATTGATGCCTGGCCCGACGTGCTCAAGACCACCGTGGCCTTGTGCCTGGCCTCGCGCTTCCCGCAGGCGGTGCTGTGGGGCGATGACCTGATCACCCTGCACAACGACGCCTTCAGCGAAATCCTCGGCGACAAGCCTCCGGCCCTGGGTCGCCCCTTCAGCCACGTCTGGCATGAAGCCTGGAACGATATCGGTGCCATGACCCGCCGCGCCCTGGACGGCGAGGCGGTGTACATCGAAGACTTCCCGCTGATCATCGACCGCCACAACGGGCCGGAACGTGCCTATTTCACCTTCTGCTACAGCCCGATCCGCGACCAGGACGGCCAGATCGTCGGTATGCTCGACACTGTCACCGAAACCACCGCCAGCGTGGTCGCCAACCGCCGCCTCAACTTCCTCGACGACCTCGGCCGCGCCGTGGCCAACGCCACCGAGCCGGACCGGATCCTGGCCATCACCACCCGAAAGCTGGGCGAGCACCTGCGCCTGTCGAGCTGCGCCTACGCAGTGATGGAGCCCGATCAGGACGGTTTCACCATCTGCGGAGACTGGGTCACGCCCGGCTCGCCGCGCCTGCTCGGCCAATATCGTCTCGCCGCCTTCGGCCGCCTGGCCGTACAGCGCCTGCGCGCAGGCAGGGCGCTGGTGATCAACGACAACCTCAGCGAGCTCGAACCGCAGGAGGCCGCGACCTTCCAGGCCATCGGCATCACTGCGACCATCTGCATGCCGCTGATCAAGGATGGGCGCCTGACGGCGCTGATGGCCATCCATGACAAGCAGCCGCGTGCCTGGACCGGCTACGAGCGGGCGCTGATCAGCGAAGTCACCGAGCGTAGCTGGGCACACATCCAGCGGGTTCAGGCACATGCCGAAGTACGCGAAGCGATGCAGGCGCTCGAGTCGCTCAACGCCACCCTTGAGCAGCGTGTCGAAGAACGTACCGCACAGTTGCTGCACACCGAGGCCGTACTGCGCCAGACCCAGAAGCTCGAAGCCATCGGCCAGCTCACCGGTGGTGTCGCCCACGACTTCAACAACCTGCTGACCATCATCCGCTCGTCGCTGCATTTCCTGCAGCGCCCGGAACTGGATGACAGTCGCCGCCAGCGCTACCTCAAGACCGTGTCAGACACCGTCGATCGCGGCGCCAAGCTCACCGGCCAACTGCTCGCTTTCGCCCGCCGCCAGGCCCTGAGCCCCCAGGTGTTCGAAGTGGGCCCGCGACTGGAAGCCATGGCCGACATGCTCGACACCGCTACCGGCGCACGGATCCAGGTCAAACTGGATCTGCCCGAGACGCCCTGCCATATCCGCGCCGACCTGGGCCAGCTGGAAACGGCGGTGATCAATCTGATGATCAACGGCCGCGACGCCATGAATGGCGAAGGCACGCTGCGCCTGCACCTGCAGCCAGATCAGCTGATGCCGGCGCAACGTGGACAAGCGGGGCAGCCTGGAGTGTTCGCCGCGATCTCGGTGATCGACAGTGGCGTCGGGATTGCCCATGAATTGCTGGAGCGCATCTTCGACCCGTTCTTCACCACCAAGGCCTCGGGCCACGGCACCGGCCTGGGCCTGTCGCAGGTGTTCGGCTTCGTCAAGCAGTCCGGCGGCGACATGCAGGTCACCAGCGTGCCGGGCCAGGGCACTACCTTCACCCTGTACCTGCCTCAGGTCTCGCCCCCGGAAACCGAACAGAGCCTCGCCAGCGCTGCAAATGCCCCGGTCGACAGCCGGCCGCGGCGCATCCTGGTGGTGGAGGATAACCGCGACGTCGGCAGCTTTACCGCGCAGATACTCAAGGATCATGGCTACCAGATCAGCTGGGCGACCAGTGCCGAGGATGCACTGGCGCAGTTGCACATGACACCGCAGGGCTTCGATGTGGTGTTCTCCGACGTGGTAATGCCCGGTATGGGCGGCCTGGCTCTGGCCCGGGAACTGCGCCGCACCAGGCCGCAACTGCCGGTGATCCTCACCTCCGGCTACAGCGATGCCATTGCCGAAGGGGGGCACCAGGGCTTCGCCTTCCTGGCCAAGCCGTATTCGGCCGAGCAGGTATGCCAGTTGCTGGACCAGGTGCTCACGCAATAGCTGCAACGGCCTTGCACATTATTTGTGCGATGGGATCAGTGGGCGCAGGGTCTTTGCAACTGGAGTCTGCAGGGTCCGCCCCCACAAGAAACGACGTCAGCCCTCGGATTGCGCGTAAACCAGCGGCAGCAAGCGCGCCAGGCTCTGCGCCAACTCCGCACGGCGGAACGGCTTGCGCAATACCTCGAAGCCACAGAGCTCACGCGGCGTGAGGTTGGCATAGCCGGTAATGATCAACACCGGCAGCGCCGGCATACGCCGCCGCAGCGCCTGGGCGAACTCGGCGCCGGTCCGCTCGGGCATCATCTGGTCGGTCACCAGCACTTCCACGGCGAATCCCTGCTCCAGCACCTGCTCGGCTTCGGCCGCACTCAAGACCGCTTTCACTTCATACCCCAAGTCACGCAGCTGCATTGCCGTGGCATGGAGCACGATGGCTTCGTCATCCACCAGTAATACCCTGACCGGACGCGTCGGCCTGGACACTTCGTCCACCGGGTCATCGCGACACAGGGTTTCGGCGTCAGTGGTCGGCAGCCACAATGTCGCTGTCGACCCCTGCCCCGGCTGCGAACGAATGGCAAACCCGCCGCCAGACTGCAGTGCAAGCCCCTGCACCATCGGCAGGCCAAGCCCGGTGCCCTTGCCCGCGCCCTTGGTGGAATAGAATGGCTCGCAGCAGCGCGCCAGCACCTCATCGCTCATACCGCAGCCGCTATCGGCCACCTCCAGCCATACCATCGCCCCTTGCCCAGGCCCTGCAGGCCGATCCGCCCGTGCGGCGTCCAGCCCCGCACGAATCCTCAACCTGCCACCGCCTGGCATCGCATCGCGCGCGTTGAGTACCAGGTTGATCAGCGCAAGCTCCAGTTGATGCGGGTCCACCACTGCTGCCGGCAGCGCCGGGTCGACATCGACCTGTACCTCGATGGTCGGCCCCAGCGAGCGCATGATCAATTCGTGCATGTCACCGATCCGTGCAGCCAGGCAGACGGGCTCAGGCTTGAGGGTCTGGCGCCGGGCAAAGCTGAGCAGACGGCCGACCAGGCTGCGTGCCCGCTCCGCCGCCTGCAGGGCGCCTTCGATCAGACGCGTCGAACGCGCCGCGTCGTCCGGCCGCCGGGCGATCAGCTCCAGTGAGGCAATGATCGGGGTGAGCATATTGTTGAAGTCATGGGCAATGCCGCCGGTCAGTTGGCCGACGGCCTCCATCTTGCGTGCCTCATGCAACTGCATGAGGTCGGACTCACGCTCGGCCAGCATGCTGGCAACCCGCTCCTCCAGCGTGGCGTTGAGCGTCATCAGCTCGGCCAGCGTTGCCTCCAGGTGCGCGGAGCTGGCGCGCAACGCTCGCTCCGAGCGGGCATGGATGATCGCAGACCAGGCCAGCTTGGCCGTCTCTTCCACCAGCTGACATTCATCGTCGACGAACGAATGAGGGCGATTGAAGTAGACACACAGCATGGCATCGAGCACACCGCTGCGCAGCAGCGGCACCTTCAGGCTGGCGCACAGGTCTCTGGAGGCGCCAGCCGGATAGTCGTCATGCACCCCATGCCCCGCCTGAAGTTGCTCGCGCAACAACCCGTCATGTCCGCGCCACAAGTGCTCCCCTGTTTGCGACGCCACCCCATCGACCCAGTCACGGGCGACGACATAGCGCTCGTCATCGCCCAGATCCTCGGCAAAGCACACCCGGGAGGCGCCCAGCTCCTCACCGAGCAGGCGCGTGGCAAAGGTCTCGATCGCCTCGGGTTCGTCCATCTCCGGAAGCGCCCGGCCCAACGCCAGCAGGAACGCCTGGCGCCGCTCGAACTGAACGCGCTCGGTGGTTTCGGTGACGATGCACAGCACCCCACCCACGCTGCCATCGGCCTCGCGTACCGCCGAATAGGAAACATCGAAATAGGCTGTCTCGCCCAGGCCCCGGCGCTCGATATAGAACGGACGGTCGCGCGCCGAGAAGGTCTCGCCGGTGTCACGCACATTCCGTAGCAACGGTTCGAGATCGTCCCACAACTCGCTCCAGTGCTCGCGGGCAGGCCGCCCGAGCGCACGCGGATGCTTGGCACCGATGGTCGGGGCGTAGGCATCGTTGTAGAGCGCCACGTACTCCGGCCCCCAGAACAGCACGATCTGGGCCTTGGCCGGGAGGATAGTCGCCATGAGCGTCTGCAGGCTGAATGACCATGTGCCTGGGGCGCCAAGCGGCGACTCGGTCCATTCCAGGCTCTGCAACAGCGAGCCGACCGTGCCGCCGTTGATCAGAAAGGCGGGCGCCAGGGGCCGGGCGTGTTCGGTATCACCGTCCTGTAGTGATTTCATGTCATGCAGACCATCAGTGTTTCCGGGCACTGTATTGAGTATCTGAGGATATGAAATCAGCACAGCGCAGACGTTCCATCCGTCTTCGCATCAGCGCGTTCAGCGACGCCCTTCAGCCAGCATGCGCACCGCCAGCGCGGCCAATACCGTCCCCATCAACCAGCGCTGAGCCTGCTGCCACAGCGGCCGACCCGCGAGAAAAACGGCAATGGAGCCGGCCATCAGGGCGATCATCGCATTGACCGTGACGCTGATGACGATCTGCGTGGAGCCCAGCACCAGCGATTGCAGCAGTACGCTGCCATGGCCCGGCTCGATGAACTGCGGCATCAGCGACAGGTACATCACCGCGATCTTGGGGTTCAGCAGGTTGGTCAGAAAACCCATCATGAACAGCCGCCGCGGGCTGTCGGCCGGCAGGTCGCGGACCTGGAACGGCGAACGCCCGCCTGGCTTGAGCGCCTGCCAGGCCAGGTACAGCAGGTACAGCGCGCCACCGATGCGCAGTGCGTCATAGGCGTAGGGCACGGCCATCACCAGTGCGGTGATGCCCAGCGCGGCGCAGAGCATGTAGAAGACGAAGCCCATGGCCACGCCGCCCAGCGAGATCAACCCGGCAACCCGCCCCTGGCAGATCGAGCGGGAGATCAGGTAGACCATGTTCGGGCCGGGGGTCAGGACCATGCCCAGTGCGATCAGGGCAAAAGCCAGCAGGTGGGAGAACTCAGGCATCGGGCGCATCCTTGGCGTGCGAGGGAAGCGCGAAGTGTATCCGGTGTCGAGGCCATCGTGGAACGGCTGCCCCTGCAAATCCAGGCATTCAACCGAACTGCCCGACTATCAGCCCCAGCGCGATCGTGATCATCACCGCGCCCGACACCCGCCCGACGATCTGCGCCGCCTGTGGCCGGGTGCGCAGCACGGCCTTGGCGCCGTAGCCGACCATCAGGTAGATCACCAGCGAACTGCACAGGTGCACCAGCCCCAGCAGCAGGATCTGCAGCGGCAGCGGCCAGTTGGAGGTGGGGTCGGTGAATTGCGGCAACAAGGCCAGGAACAGCAGGAACACCTTCGGGTTGAGCCCGCTGACACAAAATCCGCGCAGCGCCCAGCGCGAACCGGTCTCCCCCGCCTGAACCACTCCCGCCTGCGGCGCCGCCGGCTTGAGCAACAGGTTGCCCCCCAGCCACAGCAGGTAAAGACAACCGGCAAGGGTCAGCAGCGTCAGTGCCAGCGGGTGCCCTGCGATCAGGCTACCGACCCCGGCCGCCACCACCAGGGTGGCCATGAAATGCCCAGACAACATCCCGGCCACTGCCGGCATCACCCAACGGCCGCGCATCCCGGCCGAGATCGCGTAAGCCCAGTCGGCGCCGGGGGTGATGACGAACAGCAACGACACGGCCCAGAACGCGGCCAATACACTGAGGGTCATTTCGGGTGTTCCTTTCAGAGGTCTGGTTGAAAGGAAGATTACGGATTCCGCGCGGGGATTATCTTTCGTATATTGCCGACAACCTTGAACACCTTGGAAGATTCTCCCCCATGGATCGCACTGATCGAAAAATCCTTGCCGAACTGCAAAAGGACGGTCGCCTGTCGGTTACCGAACTGGCCGACCGCGTTGGCCTGAGCCTCTCGCCCTGCCATCGTCGGCTCAAGGCGCTGGAAGCGTCCGGGGCGATCCTCGGTTACCACGCACGCCTGGCGCCTTCGGCGGTGGGCCTGAACTTTGCGGCGCTGGTGTTCGTCACCCTGCGCGAGGTGACCCGCCAGCCAGTGGCCGACTTCGAAGCGGCGGTGACCGAGGTGCCGCAGATCGTCGAGGCGCAGCGCTTGTTCGGCGACCCGGATTACCTGCTGCATGTGGTGGCCAAGGACCTGCCGGCGTTCCAGAAGCTGTATGACGAAATCCTGACCAGCATTCCCAATGTGAAACGGCTGAGTTCGACGCTGGTGATGAAGGAAGTGATCCAGGATCGGTTGTTGCCCATGTGAGTGAGCGCACTGAAATGTATCCGGAGGTGGCGCCGCCTTGAAACGCTTCCCTCGGACCGGTAACCTCCGCGCGCTTCTATGGCGGCTGTACGGGGGGCGCCTTCGTGCGCGCCGGTTTCCTTGATTCCCGGTCGACCAAACTGCGTACAGCCGCCACCCTTTTTTGGTATCGCCAGGGCCGCTGAGCGGCCCATCTCGGGGCAAGTCGGAGCGCCGAACCGCCGCCCCTGCAAAAGCCTCCACGAGCCTCAAGCTGCGGTGCAATACTCAGCCATCAATCCCCGCGAAAGAACCCATCCCCGGCATTTCTCAACAACTCCACCATCGCCCCCGCCGCTGGCGGCAGGTAGCCTTCGGCGCGTACCGTCACCCCGACCGTGCGGCGCATGGTAGTGGCCTCCAGCGGCACTTCGCGCAGCCACGACATGCCCAGGCCATGCTCCAGCGTCTCGCGTGCGGCAAAGCTCAGCAGACGGGTCTTGGCGATCAACCGGGGCAGCAGCGAGATCGAGTTGGTCTCGATCTGCACCTCGGGCAGCGGCAACTGGTGGCTGCTGAACACATTGTCGATCCAGCGTCGCGCCGTCACCGTGGGAGCTGCCAGCACCCAACGGTAGTTGCACAGGTCCTTCAACTGCACATCACCCGAGAACACCGGGTGATCGGCGCTGGCCACCACCACCGCTTCGTCCTGCAGGATCGGATAGGAGCGAAACTGCGGGTCATCGACGATCAAGCCGCAGATGATCGCGTCCAGCCGCCCTGAGCGCAGCGAGTCCTTGAGCATGTCGTCCTGGCCGATCGACAACTTCAAGGTCAGTTGCGGCGCTCGCTCCAGCAGCGAAGCGGTCAGTTGCGGCAGCAGGTGCTCGGCCATGCTCGCGGCACAGCCCAAACGGATGTTGCCCACCAAACCGCTGGCAAAGTCGCGCACTTCACGCTCGGTCTCGGCGATGCTCACCTGCAACTGCTTGCCGCGCGCCAGCAACAACGCGCCAGCATCGGTCAATTTGATACGCCGGCCATCACGCTGGAACAGCCGCGCGCCCAACGACTCTTCCAGGCGCTGGATGCTTTTGCTCAGCGCCGGTTGGCTGCGGTTGAGTTGCTGTGCGGCGCGCCCCAGGTGGCCAAGTTCGGCGATGGTGGCGAAGTACGTCAGGTCACGTAGGTCCATGATCGATGAATTTCAGTTATGGATTCATAGAAAGTAGAAAATAGACTTGATCAATCCACAGGTCGATAATTTTCTCTGTCAGCCGCCTCTGGCTCTCGCCGTACAGGGAGATCGACTTGCCCCCCGCCCTACCCCC